>JALSLS010000269.1 GCA_026988195.1 Methylomonas sp. | reverse complement strand
TATAACCTTGAACAAATAAATTCATTAGGCTTAGCAAGCCCAATAAAAAGACTTTTAAAAACCAATAACAAGAGAATATTATGACAAGAATGGTAAAGTGTTTAAAACTTGGAGTAGAAGCTGAGGGTTTAGTTTCTGTACCTTTCCCTGGGCCAAAAGGACAATTCATCTATGATAATGTGTCTCAAGAAGCCTGGAAGGAGTGGATGACCATGCAAACGATGATTATTAATGAACAGCGCTTAGCCAGTTTTGATCCAAAAGCAAAGAAGCTTTTAGAAGATGAGCGTGAAAAATTTTTATTTTCAGGCGGCTTTGAAATGCCTGAAGGGTATGTACCGCAAAAAGATTAACAATAAGCACAAGGATAAGGGGGTAGAAATAAACAACCAGCCAATCTTGGACGGTTATTTATTTTCAGCCACCTAAGGAACGAGGATTCAATAATACCCTCGTTCCTAAAGGTAATAGGTTATTTGCTCTATGCACTTTTACCTTTTACCTTTTACCTGATTTTATTACCTTTTCATTGAATCAAAAAACTCTGCATTGGTTTTAAAGTCTTTCAGTTTTCCTAGTACAAACTCAGAGGCTGACATCTCATCCATAGGCTGCAATATTTTGCGTAAAATCCAAGTTTTTTGTAACTCTTCTGGATTAACGAGGTAATCTTCTCTACGTGTCCCAGAACGGTTAATATTAATGGCAGGATAAATACGTTTCTCAGCAATTTTTCTTTCAAGGTGTAATTCCATATTACCTGTTCCCTTGAATTCTTCGTAGATAACCTCATCCATTCTAGAGCCAGTATCAACAAGCGCAGTAGCTATAATAGTCAAACTGCCGCCTTCTTCGATATTTCTTGCCGCACCAAAAAAACGTTTAGGTTTTTCTAAGGCATTAGCATCAACACCACCTGATAAAATTTTCCCTGATGAAGGGGTAACCATATTGTAAGCTCTTGCCAAACGAGTCAAAGAGTCTAACAAAATAACTACATCGTGTTTATGCTCAACTAATCTACGCGCTTTTTCGATCACCATATCTGCAACCTGAACATGTCTAGTTGCTGGCTCATCAAAAGTACTTGAAACTACCTCGCCACGCACACAGCGCTCCATCTCGGTCACTTCTTCAGGGCGCTCATCAATTAGTAGGACGATTAGATAACATTCAGGGTTGTTTTCTGCAATGGCGTGAGCCAAACTTTGCAGAATCATTGTTTTACCTGCTTTAGGAGGTGAAACAATTAACCCTCGCTGCCCCTTACCAATGGGGGCAATTAAATCAATAACTCTACCCGTCAGATCTTCACTAGTCCCATTGCCTTGTTCAAGGGTAAATCGTTTATTAGCAAAGAGAGGGGTTAGGTTTGAGAACAGGATTTTATCTTTTGTATTTTCGGGGGCTTCAAAATTTATCTTTTCAACTTTGAGCATTGCAAAATAACGCTCATTATCTTTTGGAGGCCTTATTTTCCCACTGATAGTATCTCCAGTACGTAAGCTAAAGCGCCTAATTTGACTAGGAGAAACATAAATATCATCAGGGCCAGCTAGGTAAGAACAACCCGGGGATCTTAAGAAACCAAAGCCATCTTGTAAAATCTCTAATACACCATCACCAAAAATATCTTCGCCGCTTTTCGACTGTTTTTTTAGGATAGCGTATATAACTTCCTGTTTTCGGGCTCTTGCTATATTTTCAATACCAAGAGATTCAGCAATAGCTACAATTTCACCAATTTGTTTCAGTTTTAATTCGGACAGATTCATATATTATGAGGATTTAAAGAAATGCTAGGCGGCAATAGCCGTCAAAAAATAAGATAATGTTGGGGAGGAAAATCTAATGTTGTATTTAGAAGCTCTGAGATGAGCATACTTAGAAGTATAGACTATTAGCTAGGAGCGTGCAAATGTTTTATGCTCCTAGCTAATAAAATCATTAAAAATGAAGAGGTTTTTTTCTAGCCTCTACATTTTTAGTGCAAATTTCAGATATTATTATCAATAAAATCAGACAGTTGAGATTTAGTTAAAGCGCCTACTTTAGTTGCTTCAATCTCACCACCTTTAAAAATCATTAAAGTTGGAATGCCACGCACACCATAATGTTGAGGTGTTGCAGGGTTGTCATCAATGTTTAACTTAGCAACTGTTAGCTTTCCAGCATATTCAGTAGCAATTTCATCAAGTACAGGGGCAATCATTTTACATGGGCCACACCATTCAGCCCAATAATCGACTAATACCGGTTTTTCTGACTTAACAACTGCTTCATTAAAATCAGCATCCGTTACATGAAGGACAGAGTCACTCACGTTATTCTCCTAAATTTTTAAAGGCTAACTATAGAATTGATTGTAATAAGTTGTCAATCAATTTCAGACAAATGCATTTTTACGTTATCCTATACCTTATGAATAAAACGCATCTAACAAAAACACGATTTAGTAATCTAGAGCTATCTGACTCTATTATCAAAAGTTTAAACCAAGCTGGATATATTGATTGCACCCCCATCCAAGATAAAACTTTACCGCTTTCCTTGCGAGGCAAAGATATTGCCGGGCAAGCTCAAACAGGGACGGGGAAAACAGCCGCTTTTTTATTAGCTACTTTTCAACATTTAATAAATGATGAAAGTGAAACCATAAAAAACCCTAGGGCGCTAATCCTTGCCCCTACCCGTGAATTAGCCATCCAAATACATAAAGATGCATTATTGCTCGGCAAGCTACTTAAATTTAAATATGCCTTAATATACGGCGGCACAGACTACAAAAAACAGCAAGACTCACTTAAGGGCGATGTTGATATAGTCATTGGTACGCCTGGGCGAGTCATTGATTTTCAACGACAAAACATACTTAATCTAAATAATATTCAAGTCACTGTGATGGATGAAGCTGACAGAATGTTTGATTTGGGTTTTATAAAAGATATTCGATACTTGTTAAGGCAAATGCCAGAGCCTGAAAAGCGCTTAAATTTACTTTTCTCAGCGACTTTATCTTATAAAGTAACTGAACTTGCTTATGAACATATGAATAACCCTGAGCTTGTCAAAATAGAGCAAGAAGAGGTGACTTCAAAAGCAATAACCCAAAGTGCATTTTGTCCAGCCAATGACCAGAAAATCCCATTACTTCTCGGGCTATTAAAGAAACACCAGCCAGAAAGAGCTATTGTTTTTGTAAATACTAAACGATGTGCAGAGCAATTAGAAGGCTATCTAGTTGCTAATGGGCATAAGGTTGCTGTTTTAAGTGGTGACGTCCCTCAAGATAAACGTCAACGGCTATTAAATGACTTTCAAGAAAATAGAGTCAACCTAATGATCGCAACAGATGTGGCAGCCAGAGGCTTACATATTGCAGCTGTTTCCCATGTGATTAATTATGATTTACCTCAAGATGCAGCGGATTATGTACATCGAATAGGCCGAACAGCACGTTTTGGTACTACTGGCGTTGCTTTTAGTTTTATTTGTGAAGACTATGCTTACTCTATGCCTGATATAGAAGACTATATTGGCGATAAAATACTTGTTAGTACAATTACTGACGAGCTTTTAGAAACTGAGATTAATCCACCAGCAAAAAGAGCCCCTCGCCAAAGTACTTATCAAGGTAAAAAACCACAATCAGCCAATAGAAAGCCGTATAAGCCGAGAGATAAAAAACAGTTTAATCAACCAGCCATTAAAAAAGCTGTAGATACTAATCCATCAACAGTTAAAGCTGCATCAACGACCGAAAGTCCTCAATAGCTGGAAACCCGATAATCTCTCGTTTAGCCAATTGAGAGTCCGGCTTGCTAATTGAAATTAAATACTTTATGCCATAAAGTTTAGCTGACTTTAAAACGGCTAAGCTGTCATCAACCAGCAAAGTTCTTTGTTTATCAAATGGCTGGTGTTTATAAAGCTGAGTCCAAAATGATTGCGCCTCTTTTGGCGCACCGTAATCATGAGAACTAATGATTTGATCAAAAAAAGGTGATAAACAAGTTTCCTCCATTTTTAAATCAAGACTGTCTCTGTGTGCATTTGTCACTAGAATAAGTTGCTTAGGTGATTGTTGAATTGCTGTTAAAAACTCAGTGACATGAGGTAAAACAGCAATCAACCCCGCTATTTCAGCTTTTAAACCCGCTATATCAAGCTTTAAAGTTTTACTCCAATAATCAAGACAATACCACTCAATTTTGCCTTCCATCTCTTTAAATTGAGGAACCAGTTGTAACTTTGCCTGCTCTATAGTCAAGCCATTTTTTTGTGCATAGCGCCTAGGCACAAATTCCAGCCAAAAATGATTATCAAAATTTAAGTCCAGTAAAGTGCCATCCATATCTAATAAGATGGTATCAATGTTTTTCCACTCTAGCATTTCAGTCTGTTATTTAAAGGGTTATAAAATAGTACGCTTATAATGCTTACTAAGGAACGTGCATGAAATAACTTCCCGATTTCTAACTTGTCTTTTTGCTCCAGATGGAATGATCTCATTCGTTGCGTAGCTTGCTATGCGCCTCATGAGATCATTTCACCTGAAACAAAAATCCTACGTTATAATTTCGGGAAGTTATTCCATACACGTTCCTAAAATTAAATGCGCACTCAAGTCTACCAGCATCCACTCAGCATAAAAAACTATTACAGCAACTTAATTTTAAGACACCACTTAAAACGGGACTCATCTTCATGCAAAAAAGTAGGGTGGGCAGAAAAGATTGTCCGCCCTACAGTTTATATTTTGATAAGTTCTTGGGCAGCCTATTGTAGAAATAGATCATTTAAAAGGTGTTTTGATTGATAGCTACCCTCATGCAAAATAATTTTCCTATTAAATTATAGTTGATCCAAAATGATAAACTCTTTACCCTTCTTAAATATCAAATACCAGCCCAAGCAACAACCCTATGTTTCAAATGCCCCACCACACCCTGTTTATTATTTTTTGTCTACTCAACACTACTATGGCTTTTTCCCAAACTGAAAAATATCAAGTCTCTTATCCTGCTAAACTGCAACAACAGCTTACCTCGGCACTAAAATCAAAGGGCGTTGACTATAAAGCCAGAACTCATCATTTCACCCTCAATCACCCCAGCTATACCAACCGCCTGATATTAACGGACTCGCCTTACCTTATTCAACATGCCCACAACCCCGTTAATTGGTTCCCTTGGGGAACAGAAGCCTTTGCAACAGCAAAACGAGAAAACAAGCCTATTTTTCTCTCTATTGGCTATGCAACTTGTCACTGGTGTCATGTAATGGAAGAAGAAAGCTTTGAAAACATTGAAGTCGCAAAAATACTGAATGAACATTTCATTTCAATAAAGGTGGACAGAGAACAACACCCAGATATAGATGCGACCTATATGACAGCGGTTACTCTTCTGACGGGACGCGGAGGCTGGCCGATGTCATCCTTTATCACCGATGAAGGAAAACCTTTTTTTGGTGGAACTTATTACCCTAAAGCTGATTTTATCCAATTATTACAACAAGTAAAGACTGCCTGGGTTGAACGCCATCAATCTATACTCGCCTCGGCTAACCGCCTAGCAGACGCTGTAAAAAGGGAAAGCACCACAAAACACTCCGTCACATCTCTGGAACAAACAACGGTACAATCCGCCATACAAAGCCTATTGACTCGCTATGATAATAAAAATGGGGGTTTTAGTGCTGCACCCAAATTTCCAAATGAACCCTCTTTATTATTACTGCTGCAAATTGCCGAAAGAAATAATGACCTTCAAATAAGAAAAGTACTTGAAATCACCTTATCAGCGATGGCTGAGGGAGGGATTTACGATCAAATTGGTGGGGGTTTCCATCGTTATTCAACCGATGATAAATGGCTAGTGCCGCATTTTGAAAAGATGCTTTACAATCAGGCCTACCTTGCCAGAGTCTATGCCCAAGCCTATCGCTTAACTCAAGACCCCAGCTATGCACTGATAGCAAAACAAACACTGGACTACGTTATTTCTGAAATGAGCAGCCCCCAAGGGCTATTTTATTCGGCAACGGATGCCGACAGTGAAGGTGAAGAAGGCAGCTTTTTTGTTTGGAGCATAAAAGAAATTCAACAGCTATTAAATGCCGATGATGCCAAACTGATAATCAACCTTTTTGGTCTAACTGAATCCGGTAATTTTGAAGGCAAAAATATCTTATTTTTAGCGCAATCATTACAACAGGCAGCCTCTCAAGATGGCCTATCTTTTAATGCATTTATTGACCGTATTAGCCCTTTAATCAAAACTTTACAAAAATATAGAAATACCCGCCCACATCCTCTTACTGACAATAAGGTCATTGTTGCCTGGAATAGTATGTTTATCACCGCACTGGCAGAAGTGGGCGATATTTTAAATGAACCTAAATATATCGACACAGCTAAAGCAGCTGCCCTTTCTTTATGGCATTCTCAGCGCGAAAAAGAGGGTTTACTGTGGAGAATCAACCTTGATAATCAACCCTCTATCATGGCAAAACAAGAGGATTATGCTCATTTTTCTGAAGCCTTACTCACCTTATACGATGTAACAAGCGACCGCTCATATCTACAAAAGGCCGAACAACTAAGCTATGAAATGACCAACTTATTTATGGATAGCACATCAGGCACCCTAAGAATGGGCCAAGACCCTCTATTATTTGCCCAGCCCAAAGAGGCTTATGATGGCGCACTGCCATCCGGTAATTCCATTGCCGTACGTGTTTTTAATCGTTTATTTAAACGTACGGGTAAACAATCTTTTAACGATCAGGCCACACAAATACTACACTCCCTTTCCAGCAATATTACCCAGCAACCTGCTGCATATGCCTATATGCTAACGCAGTTAGATGAACTTAAAAAAGGGGAAATCAGTTCACATCAATATGCTGCCCGAGGTGCAATCAAGATTGATGCAAGTATTCAGAAAAAGCACCAACAACAGCTTACTATCCATTTTAAAACCCAGCCAAACTGGCATATCAATGCTCATGTCCCTTTACAAAAACAATTGATCGCCACAACCATCGACACTATTAATAAACAACACTGGCAATTAAGCGATATTAATTATCCACCAGCTAAATTGGTAAAAACTAATTTTGACAAGCAATCCCTAGCACTTTACCAAGGCGAGTTTACAATCACAGCCACGCTTATCCCCAATTCTAAATTAAACCAAGAAACACTTAAAATTAATTTAAACCTACAAGCGTGCAACCAAAATAGCTGTTTAGCACCTGAATTATTAACCTTCTTTGTTAACCCAGTAAAGGACAACTGATGCAAAAAGTTATCTCTCTAATCCCTCTGATTTTTTCAAGCTATGCTCTGGCTAATCCAGCATCGGAACAGACACTATCTTTTCATTTTAATAAAATAGCACCAAACCATTCAAATATTGATTTCAACAACCAGATAACAGAAGACCAAGTCCATAATTTATTCAATTTCTCTTATATCTATAATGGAGCAGGGGTTGCAGTCGGGGATATTAATAATGATGGCTTAGTTGATATTTATTTCTCTGCCAATCAACTACCTAACCAGTTATATCTCAACAAAGGTAATTTTAAATTCAAAAAAATGCCTCCTACCAGCTTCAATAAGATAGATAGCGGCTGGAAAAATGGTGTTACCTTTATTGATATTAATAACGATGGTTTATTAGATATTTATGTTTGCCGCTCAGGGCTTTACCAACATGATAAAGATAGAGAAAACTTACTTTATATAAATCAAGGTGATTTAACATTTAAAGAAGAAGCCAAAAAATATGGTTTAAATGATGCTGGCTTTTCAATTCAAGCCTATTTTTTTGATTACGACCGTGATAATGATTTAGACATGTTCCTTATCAATCATCGTTATGATTTTGAAAATAATAATTTAGTGACCCCGCGTGAGCAAATTAAATACACAGCTGACCGCTCAGACCAGCTTTATCAAAATAATGGCAAAGGCCATTTTACCAATGTTACTCAAACATCAGGCATTGTTAATTACGCATGGGGACTGAGTGCTGTTATTCATGATTTTAATAATGATGGTTGGGATGATATTTATGTAGCCAATGACTATGTAGAGCCTGACAACTTATTTATCAACAACCATGATGGCACATTCACCGAGAGCATAGCCAAACATATGAAGCATACCTCTTTCTATAGTATGGGATCTGATCTTGCTGACATCAATAACGACGGCAAGCAAGATTTAATCGTTTTGGATATGGTTCCCGAAGACCATGTCCGAGCCAAACGCCTCATGGCACCGATGAGTACAGAAAATTTCTGGCGCTTAATCGACAGCGGATTGCATTACCAGTATATGTTGAATACTTTGCAGTTAAACCAAGGTAATGGCCTGTTTAGCGAAATAAGCCAATTATCTGGCATTGCCAAGACTGATTGGAGCTGGGCCCCCTTATTTGCTGATTTTGACAATGATGGCTATGCAGACTTATTTATCACAAACGGAATAAAACGTGATATTACCGATAATGACTTCTACAGTCGTCTACGTAAAAAAACTGAAATAGCTCAAAAAGCATTAACTTTCAATGAAATGATTGCAGAAATGCCAACCAGCAAACAGCGTAATTATTTATATCACAACCAGAAAGACTTAACTTTCAAGCAGGTTAATGAACAAGGCAATATTACAGAATTAACCAATTCAAACGGTGCTGCTTATGCTGATTTTGACAATGATGGCGATCTTGATCTGGTGATTAATAACCTTGATGATGCCGCTTTATTATATGAAAATATCTCTAATCAACCCTCTCAGCAAAATTTTATCAACATCAAACTGGCTGGACCCAAAAATAATAGCCAAGGCATTGGAGCAACCGTTACCCTCAAGCTAGGGGATACCTCTCAAGTTAAAAAACTAGCCTTAAACCATGGTTATCTTTCATCCGTTGACCCCAGCTTACACTTTGGCATAGCCGATAAAAAACGCATTAATGAAATCTCAGTGCTATGGACTGATGGGAAAACAAGCGTCGTTGAAAAAGCTGAAGCCAATTCAACCTTAACGATTAACTATACCAACCTTACGGCGCCTCCCCCTGCACCGACCACAAGCTCTTTATTTAAAAATATCAGCGCCCGTGCTGCAATCAATTATCTGCATAAAGAAAATACCTACAACGACTTTAAAAAGGAAGTCTTACTCCCTCACAAACAATCAGAACACGGCCCTTATCTTTCTGTAGGTGATGTTAATGGCGACCACCTAGAAGATTTCTTTGTAGGAGGATCAATGGGCTACTCAGGTAAATTATTTATCCAGACCCAAGCTCAAAAATTTATTGAAAACGACTCTCAACCCTGGGAGCAGCAAGCTAAATCAGAAGACCTTGGCTCTCTGTTTTTTGATTTTGACAATGACGGCGACCTCGACTTATACGTTTCCAGCGGAGGTAATGAACTTGAAGCTAATAACCCAGCCTATCGTGACCGACTCTACAAAAATGACGGTCAAGGTAAATTTACAATAACTGAAGGTATATTACCTGATTTTATAAGCAGTGGATTACGGGTTACTTCTGGAGATTATGATAGCGATGGCGATATTGATCTCTTTATCGGTGGCCGAGGCGTACCAGGACAATATCCAACCACACCTTCTAGCTATTTATTGGAAAATAGGGGGGGTCGGTTTATTGATGTAACTGCAACACTGGCACCCACACTTAATAAAGTAGGCATGGTCACCGATGCTCAATTTGTTGACTATGACAATGATGGCGATCTCGATTTAATGCTGGTAGGTGAATGGATGCCAATCACTCTATTTGAAAACCAGCAAAATCATTTTGTAAACGTGACCCAACAAAAAGGCCTGTTAAACAGTACTGGCTGGTGGCTTAAATTAGCTCAGGGTGACTTTGATCATGACGGGGATATTGATTTTGTGGTGGGCAATCTTGGCAAAAACAATAAATATCATCCCAGCCCAAGCAAACCGCTCACAGTCTATGCAAATGATTTTGACCAAAATGGCAGCCTAGATATTATTTTAGCCTCTAGAAAAAACAATAAAAACCTGCCTATTAGAGGTCGTCAATGTTCTGCAGAACAGATGCCGAACTTAAACTCAAAGTTTCCCACCTTTCAATCATTCGCTGAAGCCGATATGAATACAATTTATCCCGCTGACAAGTTACGAAATGCACAAACACTTAAAGCGGAAACATTTAGCAGTTCACTCCTTATAAACAATGGCAAAAAGGGCTTTACAATTAAAGCACTCCCCATGACCGCCCAGATTTCGCCCATAACAGGCATTTTAATACAAGATTTTAACCAAGATAGCCACCTTGATATTCTTTACACAGGCAATTTTTACGGAACTGAAGTTGAAACTGTCCGTTATGATGCTGGAATCGGCGGCTTGTTATTAGGCGATGGAAAACTTGGCTTTAAATCACTTCCCCCTCAAGAGAGTGGTTTTTTAACCACAAATAATGCACGAGACTTAAAACCCATTCAATTAAGCGGAGATAGCAAGGTATCCGCTTTAGTCTCTAATAATCAAGGGGCTCTTCAACTTTTTCAGTGATTACCGCAGTAAATACCATGCCATCACATCTGCCCAGCGTAGGAATGCAGCTTGTGATGCACAAGTACCACCAACCTTCAGAGCGCCACTCTAGGAGGTTGTCCGAGAATAGAGAACCTGCTACGGAAAAAGCCCTTTTAGCCACTTTTTCCGTTCATTTTCGTTAAATAGCACAACTATTCGCCTCAAATGAACGAAAAACTGACTCAAAAGGCCTTTCCCTCGCGACGGTTTCTATTCTCAATTAATTCATTGGGGCGCAGTGTTTGTATTATCCTTACCTTAAGCAGGCCTAACTGCAAAAGAAAGCAGTCATAATTCAACTGTGTTATTTAACCTACTCAGCTCAGTTATTTGCCCTACCATACCCTCACTCTAACATTCCACCCTTACCTCTAACACGTAACATTAACACCCAACTTATACTTTAAAATCAATCAAATAAAAACAAAAATAACCAAATAATAATGAATAGCAATACTGGAATAGAACTTGCTTTTGTTTTTGCACAACATTTTGTTGCATAACAATACAAATTTTAAGGCTTTTATGACTTCTAAATCTACTTTAGCCCTGCTCTGCATACTCCCTAGTATGTCAGCAGTCGCCGAATCAGACATCCACCATGGTGAGGATATGATTATCACCACAGCACATAAACTTTTTCCAAATACCACTATTGCTACGCCAAGTTTTAATATAAGCAAAGAAGATATGGAAAAAACAAACGTTACCAGTTCTGAAGATATTATCAGAATGGCACCTAGTGTCCATGTAAGAAGGCGCTTCTATGGTGATACCAACGGGGTAACAGCAATTAGAGGCTCAACCAACTTTCAGACTGGCCATTTCAACATGTATGTTGATGGTTTGCCATTACACAACCCCGTACAAACCAAATGGAATGGTGCGCCTAAATGGAATTTGATAGCACCCAATGCATTAGAATCTGCAACCGTTTTTTATGGTCCCTATTCAGCTGAACATAAAGGCTCTTTTGGAGGTACGTTTGATCTAAAAACACGTTTGCCAGAAAAATTTGAAATGAGTATGGAGGCCACAGGCATTATTCAGCCTTCCAGTCAAAATGGACAAAAAGAAGAGGTTCTAACGGGCCATAAAGAATTTATTTCAGCAGGGAACCGCTTTGGTGATTGGACTATTTTTGGTTTTTATAATCATTTAGAGAATGAAGGGCAACCTCAGTCATTTGCTGCAAGCACTCCCACTACAGGAACCACGGGAATACCTGTCACAGGGGGCTACTCAACACAAACTGTAGCAGGTGTCCCTAGTATTCTTACTGCAGACAAAGGTATCAATGAAAATATAACTGATCTTTATGAAATGAAAATTAGTTACGACTTTAATGATGATCTTAGAGGTTTATTTACTTTAGCCTTTGAAGACACGGAAAGAAATAGCCAATCTAGAACTTATTTATCTGACGCTGCAGGCAACCCTTTTTGGGGGACAAATGTAACCGTCACTGAAAATGGACAAGACTTTACTGCCAACCCTTCTCGGTTTGGCAACCCAACCTTAACGGGAAGCGAAAACGAAAGACAAACTCTAGTCTATGGTTTTAACTTATCAGGTAAATTAACGGATTCTTGGGATATTGATACTACTGCTAGTTTCTTTGATGCCTTTAACGACAGAACTGTAACCTCCGATTTTAGCCAAAATGACCCTAGGTATGCGACTGATAAAAAAGGAGATGTTGTTGATATTGAAGTATGGTGGGTTGATTACAGTGTTAAACTGGCAACACAAAGCTTGTTTGGTCGTAATGACTTAGGCATGATGTTTGGCTACCAGTTTAACCATTCATACCTTGATATTGATAGACATGCTATTCTTTCAGACGGTTCAACGGGGATACTTGAAGATGCTGATGGGGGCTCAACTCAAACTCATAGTGCTTTTATGCAAGCTGACTGGGATTTTATTGAAGACTGGAATATTATGGCAGGATTACGCTATGATCACTGGTCTACCTCAAGAGGGCATATCAACGACCAAAATGGAACAGGTGGTCTTGATGACCGTGATGCCGGTAGGATTTCTCCAAAAGCCTCTCTAAGCTTTACTCCAACAGATGAGTTAACCTTGCGTTACTCGTTTAGTAAAGCCTATCGCTTTGCTGTAGCTGAGGAACTATTTGATAGTTCTAGTAACGCCAATGCTGTTAATATTTCAGACCCTACTCTAGCACCTGAGTCTGGTTATTTTCATGACTTTAAAATTCAATATGCATTAGATGAAGGCTACACCAGTGTTTCCTTGTTTTACAATACCATTGAAAACGAGATTATGAATACTCAAACGCTAGAAAATAATGGTAGAACACGCAATAGAACTCGAGGAATAGATAAAACTGAAACTATCGGCGTTGAGTTTGTTTATCAGCAAGATCATATTATGGATCTTCCTGTTGGCTTAAATGTAAATGGAACTTGGTTAAATAAAGAAATCAAGGAAGATGCTAATAACCCTGCTACCATCGGTAATGAATGGGTTAGAGTTCCAAGATGGCGAGCTAATGGTACATTAACTTATCACGCTACCGAGCAATGGGATAACAGTGTTGCGGTGCAATATAGAAGTAGACAACAAACTAATGCTGATAATGCCGACATTGTTGGACATGTTTACGGCGCATCGGATGAATACGTACTGGTCAATTTTAAATCAGCCTTCAAAATGGATGTAGGTCATGATATAACCGCTAAATTCTCTGTTGGTGTCGATAATATTCTTAATGAAAAATACTACGACTTTCACCCTTACCCACAAAGAACTTATTTCGCAAGTATTGGTCTAGATATTTAACCTATACTTCGCGCGGTCACGACTGCGGTTTTCTAACCGCTGAGTTTTTGCCGATAGCTGCGTTGCTGAAACAGTTTCGTAGCTTGCTATGCGCCTGTTTCAGCGCCTTGCTATCGACAAAAATCAGCAGCTTATAAATTCCGCATCCGTGACCGCGCGAAGTATACCTTATAGCTGTATAAGATCTAAAAAGCTCCCTTGTTTAGCAAGGGGGCTTTTTTCATTTAAAGCAATAACAATAAAAATGGCTTTCCTAATGAATAAACACTTTTTTTATCTTTCCCTTTTACTAATTCTTAATGCTTGTTCTGTTTCTCCTGAAGCTGAAATTTCAGCCTCTCAACAGCTTAAACCCACGGTTGTAAAACAACAAAAACACCAGCATAAATCTACTGATGGTGTTATCAGTGTTGATATTTTTCAGCAAAGTAACAAATTACACCTATTAACCGGAAATCTACAAGCACATAAAAAAACACTTTGGTATCAATACAGTACCGATGGTGGAAAAAACTGGTCGACAGCCAGTAAAATTTTAAATGCTGATAATTTAGCTATAAAAATGACGCGAGGTAATGATGCTCAGATTGCCGTCCAAGGTAGTAATATTGTAGTCAACTGGACTCGCTATAATGAATCAACCCGCTTTAAAGCAGGTGCCATGCAAACGGTTCGCTCAACCGATGAAGGTAAAAACTGGCAATTGACCCAAACCCCACCCGACTGGAAAAAAGGACCTCATGGTTATTTAGATATGGCTGCAGATAAAAATTCCATCCATACTGTCTGGCTTGATAGTCGGCTAGGTTCAACAGGTATAAATGCTACTCAAGGCTTATATTATGCAAAATCTACAGATGGTGGCCTAAGCTGGCAAGCCAATATAACACTGGATAAAGTAACCTGTTCTTGTTGCTGGAATACAGTTAAAACAGATTTTGATGGTAAGCCTTATGTACTCTACCGTGACAAACAGCCTTCTGATTTTTCAATAGGTGTTATCAAAGGTGATCAGTGGCAGCGTTTAAATTATGTCGGTGCTTTTAACTGGCAATTTGATGGCTGTCCTCATATTGGTGGAGGCTTAGACTTTCAAAATACCGCAGGCCATAAACGTTTGCATAGTATTGTTGGTACAGGGCATCAAGATCATCTAGGGGTACATTATCTCTATTCAGATGATGCCGGTAAAAACTGGTCGACTGCAAAACAATTAGGCACTGAATCGGCAATTCATGCAGATATTGCCTCTCATAATGATGGTCGAGTTGTTGCTGTCTGGGATTCGATGACTGCAGAAGGTTTAAGCGTATTTATGTCTGAGTCAAAAGACCAAGGTATCAGCTGGTCTACTGCAAAACAACTATCTCAAGCAAACGTGAGAGCCTCCCACCCCCGTATTGTTAAAACTGAAAATGGTTTCTTTGCATTATGGACTGAAAATAATGGACATAAATTAGTGTTAGTCACCTTATTGTTGTAATCAATTTTGGGGCGCAGGCTTTAGGGAGCTTAAAAGAATGAATTTACCCACTGAGAGCCTCATTGCCATTAAGGCAACCAGCAACAAAAAACCTGCACAATCTGGGTGGGTTATTTATTACCAGTTACCTAAAGGTAATGGTAATAAGTAGGATGTGCAGACGATAGGAAGCGCATCAACAGCAAGCGATGCGCTTCCTATCGTCAGCACATCCTACATGAACTTGCTTAATTTAATGCTTTTACCTGTTAAGAGAGAGTACATTTACAGTCTCTTTAGCCCTGCAACCTTCCTTACTATTCATACAGGCTAAAGCATGCGCCCCAGCCACTAGACTGGTTTTATATGCTATAACTGCTGAGACTTTAAAGTCTGTACTTTACCATCCGTACTCTGAGTCCAAACAACC
>JALSLS010000268.1 GCA_026988195.1 Methylomonas sp. | reverse complement strand
CTACCAAGTCTTTAGTCTTGACTTTCAACCTTGGGTTGTAATGATTCTTCCACCTGGCGGGTTTATTGTTTTGGGTTCATGGTTACTATTAATCAATTACTTTGAGCAACGCAAAACAGGTCAATTAATAGCGGAAGATTCAGCATCACATTGTACGATTAAACAAAACTAGGAGATATTTATGAACCCAGAATCACTTAGTTTTATTTTCCTTAACGCCTTTTTAATCAATAATTTTGTATTAGCATTATTTCTAGGTTTATGCCCTTTTGTTGGAGTCTCAGCAAAGCGTGATACAGCCTTTAATATGGCACTGGCAACGGCATTTGTGATGTTTGTAAGTTCAACCTGTGCCTATGCTATTAATCAAGTATTAATCACTTTTGAATTAGAGTTCTTACGTTTAATTAGTTATATTGCACTGATCGCTTCATCAGTGCAATTAGTTGAGATGATTTTAAAGAAGTTTAGCCCCGCTTTATTTAGAGCTTTGGGTATATTTTTACCTTTGATCACCACTAATTGTGCGATTTTAGGTGTTGCACTGTTTCAAACATCCAGAGGTTATGACTTTTTACAATCAGTATCTTTCAGCCTAGGTGGAGGAGCAGGTTTCGGTTTAGCGATTGTTTTAATGGCTGGATTAAGAGAGAAACTAGAACTGTCTAACTTACCTAATATTACCCAAGCAGCGGCTTTAAGTATGATGTTAGCCGGAATTTTATCTCTAACTTTTATGGGCTTTGCTGGTTTAGGAACAACAGCATAAATCATCTTTATGATATAAATATTTCTACAGTAACTACACTTATTTGGACTGATATATGTTTAACTTATTAATAGCCATCGTTATTATTTTTTCCATCTTGATTTCTTGGGTCTTAATCCAACAATCAGCTAGAAAATATGCCGCTAATCACCCTGAACTTGGTCCAGTAAAAGAAGAAGGTTTAGGTTGTGGAAAAACGTGTGGTTGTAAAACGGGTTGCAAGCAAGAAAATTCACCTTAGTTCAATCAGCCCTTCAACATTAGCTCAACTAAATTCGTATAATGAAGCGGGTGAGATCTAGTAGAAATGACTCAGTTTAATGTTAGGCAACCAGCAACAAATAACCCACCCACCTTACTGGCTTTTTTATCCCTGCTCAAACCATCTCAATCGTTACGAAGCACACGGATGTGCAAGTGTCGCTCGAAGCAGGATGCTGGTTGCGACCGTGGCTGGCTATGCGCCTCTTGAGATAGTTTGATCAGAAACAAAAAATCTGCGCAATCTGGGTGGGTTATTTATTGCCAGTTGCCTTAATTGTGTGTTCTAGGGGGATAATTAAGAATCTCATCAATTGTCCCACCTAAAACATCCTCAAACTCCCTTATTCTTTCTTTGACTTGTTGGCCAGTTGGAACTATCATTCCGCAAACCTGAGTTTCCTCTGCTTTAAACCCTTTATCCTCAAATAATCTTAAGATCTCGTTAGTATCTTTTATCGTTTCACAACCTGTATACACATCAGAAGCTGTGACCGCAAGAATAATCCCCATACCAAGATATGGCACTCCCTCAGCAATGACCGAAGATACATTCAAAGATACATTTTTAACGGTTCTAAGAATAACTTTTTTTGATATTTTATGAGCTTTTATTATTTTGGCTTTTCGAAGGCGGTTTTTTTGTTTGAACTGCTCATTCTGATTTCGTAGGCGTTTATTTTCAACAGCTATAGCCTGAATTTTTTTTGACATACTCTGTGCCATTAAATCAGTGATAGGAACCTGTAAAAAAACTCTAGATAATAGCTCGTAAAATTTTGCGTTAGTAACTGATAACACATTTACAGAAATTAACATGAAAATTATTGAGATAAAGAAAACTTTTTGGCTTATTTTTATAATATTCACCCTCTATAATACCGCTCATCAGTTACTAATAACTCCCGTAGACACGAACCCATATTACTATAGGTTTCTAGACCTAATTTCTCAATTTTCTCATAATAATGATCAATTTTAAATTTGACCTGCTCTTAGTTTATTCAGCTTTACACTTGCTTTACCAGTTAATGACATATTATTTACTCACAGGGAGTAAAGTTTTAGAGAAAAGAGCATTATTATAATCGCGCCGAGGGCGGACGCTCCTACATAATATTGCACAAACATTAGGCAAAGCTTCCGCTCCCTGCTCACGCCCCTTACCTACTTCCCTGTAGGCAAAAAAAAACCCAATCTCATTG
>JALSLS010000267.1 GCA_026988195.1 Methylomonas sp. | reverse complement strand
GTTTCAGCAACGCAGCTATTGACAAAAACTCAGCGGTTAGAAAACCGCAGTCGTGACCGCGCGAAGTATACGTACCCTCGCCACATGATTTGATGACCGAGAGGTGGGTTTTTTTCCGGATCAGGCGTCGTCCAATTCTTGCTACCAATTTTACAGCTTCGCCTTGTAAGAAAGTTGGTTTAACCTGACTCTTTTGAAAAGTGAGTGGATAAAAAATTCAAAATTTCCGATATTGACCTATGTTTTTTGCCTGTCATGGTCGTCGCCTAGTGTAGTTTTTAGCTTACGTATATGCTTGTTTAACAAAGAGAAACAAAGAGAAACACAGGGATTTTGCCCGAACAGTCCTTGCTAAATCAATATGTATGTGAGATTATATGAGAAGTGAGGTGGCGTTGATGGACAAATGATTGCTCTGGTTCAGAGCCGAGTTACTTATGTTCTAGCTCTATATATTCACTTAAATACTATTTAACTTAAAACTTGTTACCCACTCAAAATTTAGAAGAATCCTATTTATTTTTGGCTGGTGTAGCAGGAAAAAGTGAATACGGTGTGGGTATCCCCCTTCCTTCCTTTGTTAAAGCCAGAATGCCATCTATCCTAGCGAAGTATTTGGGGATTGTTACAAAATTTTGGTATCGAAACATCTTCAGCCACTATTTTAAACCTGTGGACAAAGGGTTATACCGACATTCATCAGGAGAAGGCCGCTATCTTTGAAGCGGGACTATCTGTCAGGTTTCACCAGCTTCTTCCATCCAGACTTTTAGCTTATAAAAGAACGTAAAGTTGAACACAATTTTTTTATCATGTCATGGTTGGTCGCTTTAATTCAATCAAGCAGCCTTTAATAATGTTTTTAAATGGTGAAAGCGTTAAACCTTCTAGCTTAGATTCGGAAGATATAGTATTAAAGACTCTATTGTGTGGGAATTATTTCCACATGTTTGTTTTAAATAGCGTACCCTGTTCTCTATTAATATAAGGTGGAAAAATAGCACACTCTTTAACAGGGATAGGGAGGGTAACTTATACTCCTTCCCAATTTTTTAACAACCTGAAATCAGAAAAATAGGAATTCAATGTTCAATTCAGTTACCGTTCAAACAGCTTCAGAAAATGCCAGTGTTTATATCCTAATATTCACAATTTTACTGGCTTTTGTACTGTCCACAGTATTAGCCTTTGTCTATCAAAAAACTTTTCGTGGCTTATCGTATTCTCGCAACTATGTGCAATCCATCGTTCTGATTTCTATTATTTCTGCGGTGGTTATTCAATCCGTTGGTGATAGTTTATCTCGTGGTATTGGCATTATGGCTGCCATGTCTATTATTCGATTTAGAACCAACTTTAAAGATCCACGAGATACCTTGTTTTTATTTGCTGCACTTGCTGCTGGCATCTCTTGTGGGGCTTATGCTTTTCCTGTTGCCATCGTAGGCACCTTTGGATTTTCTATCGCTGCAATTATTCTTTATTACTCACCCTTGGGACCAAATAGTTATTTTGACGGCATGGTTCGATTCAATATTGAGTTTAACAATAAGGAACAAAAAAAATTAGATCAGTTAATGCATGAATACTGTAAGTCCTTTGCTTTGGTGACTATTCGTGAAATAGCTCAGGGACAACGACTAGATTATGCCTATCACATCAAATTAAGGAAAGGTAAATTTTACCAAGATTTTATGTCTGATCTTAAGTTAATTGACGATTTGCAAGGGCTTAGCCTAATGATGCAAGAATCTACTGTAGATATCTAAGGGGGAATGATGAAAAAACTATTACTACCTACTGTTTGGCTGATTGCTTTAATCAGTATCTATATATTGTCCAGTTCATTTTCTGATAAATCGCTACATTTTTTTGGTATTGCCGGTGAGCGAGAGCAAACTATTAAATTTCAATACCCTGTTGAAGTTGTACAGTCCTTTGTGGTCGCGGGAAAAGAAGTAAAACAAGGGCAGAATATCTTGGAAGTTAAGCGACATCAACTAAGCTCTGATATGTCGGGTCTTGATCAAGAAATTAAAAAATATAAATTACGGAAACAAGAGACCATTAATACCATTAATACCAAGCTTGCTAATTTAAATGCAAAAAAACAGGCTGTTATTGCCGACATGGATTACCAAATTAATATCCTTCAACTCCGTTTGAAAATGAATGCGGACATGATCAATAGTATCTCTGGAAAAAATGGCAAAAAAACGGATATTCAAAGTACTGAATTA
>JALSLS010000266.1 GCA_026988195.1 Methylomonas sp. | reverse complement strand
ATGGCAATCATACGATTAGCAAGAATGTTGATAATCGTCGATTTTCCCACATTGGGAATCCCCATAATTAGGGTTTTAATGGTTTTATCATTACTCCCTCTATCGGGAACCATTCTTTGGCAGAGTTGAGTAATTAGCTTTATTTTTTCGGGTTGTTGAGTGGTGACCGCTAAAGTTTTAACCCCTTGTTCTTGTTCTAGATAGTTCTGCCAAAGCAGTGTGGTTTCTGGGTCAGCTAAATCTGTTTTACTGAGCACTCTAATACAAGGCTTTGTGCCTCTTAAAGTAGCGAGTAATGGGTTTTGACTGCTAAAGGGGATACGTGCATCTAATACTTCGATAATTAAGTCCATCTGAGGAAGGACTTCTTTAATATCTTTATTGGCCTTATGCATATGGCCGGGGTACCACTGAATATGCATGATCTCTACTTTTTGATAAAAAAGCTTATTTTACTACGTTATAATAAATATCAGTTAAAAATGAACAACAGTTTATGCAAACATTACTCAATGTGCCGCAAGGCAGGTTTGAAATACAGCGCTTACCCTACCGAAAGAATGATCAATTAAAAGCTTGGGATGCGGCTGATGAATATTTATTAGCTTATTTATCTGAGCAGGGGATTTTGTCAGAAGCCAGCCGTTTAGTTATTTTAAATGACAAGTTTGGGGCTTTGGCTACAGCGTTGAGTGCTTTTTTCCCCGTCGCTATTTCGGACTCTTGGCTTTCTCAGCAAGCAACAAAAATTAACTTTGGTTTAAATAATTTATCTCAGGGTTCTGTTCAGTTATTTGGTTCTTTGAAGTGGCCATCTCAGTTATTTGATGTGGTTTTAATAAAAATACCAAAAACTTTGGCTTTGTTAGAAGACCAACTTATACGATTAAATGCCGTTATAACACCTAGTACCACGATTATTGCTGCAGGCATGGTTAAAGCCATGTCTGCCAATGTTTGGAAGTTATTAGAAAAACATTTGGGACAGACTAAACCCTCTTTAGCGAAGAAAAAGGCAAGGTTGATCTTTGTGGATCTGGATGCTCAGAGAGAACACTTTAAAAACCCATACCCTGTTTATTATGCTTTAGAAAATACGGCATATCGCATTTGTAATCATGCCAATGTTTTCTCAAGAGAGAGTTTAGATATTGGTACACGGTTCTTATTAGAACATTTACCTAAAAATACACAGGCTAAAGATATTGTAGATTTAGGCTGTGGTAATGGGGTTGTCGGTTTAATGTTAGCTGAGTCACATGATTCAGCGCAAATCAAATTTGTAGATGAATCCTATATGGCCGTTTGTTCTGCTAAAGAAAATTTTACCCAAGCTTTTGGAAATAGGTCTGCGGAGTTTTGTGTTACTGATGGTTTAACGACTTTTAAACCGGAGTCTATAGATTTAATTGTATGTAACCCACCGTTTCATCAGCAAAATACAGTGGGCAATCAAATTGCGAGTTCAATGTTTAAGCAGTCTTATAGAGTATTGCGTAAAGCGGGCAGTTTGTGGGTGATAGGTAACCGTCATCTTAGTTATCATATCGACTTAAAACGCTTATTTGGAAATTGCCAAGAAATAGCAAGTAACAAAAAATTTGTTATTTGGCAGGTAAAAAAATGACAGAAGAAAATATTAGGCAGGTGGTACTAGACACCGAGACAACAGGACTAAACCCTAGAGAAGGTCATAGAATAATTGAAATAGGGTGTGTTGAGTTAATCGATCGGCGACTCACTAAAAATACATTTCATGTATACCTCAACCCAGATAGAGAAATAGATGCAGGTGCAATTGAAGTACATGGAATTACCAATGAGTTTTTACAGGATAAACCACGGTTTCAAGATATTGTAGATGATTATTTGGCCTTTACTGAAGGAGCTGAATTAGTTATTCATAATGCGCCATTTGATGTCGGCTTTTTAAATCATGAACTTGCGCAATTGAAGGGTAAGGGAAGGGGGACGACTGTAGAAGATCATAGTACTATTTTTGATACCTTACCTTTTGCCAGAAAGAAGTATCCTGGAGCGAGAGCAAGCTTAGATGCCTTGTGTAAACGCTTTGGGATTGATAATAGTCATCGTGAGTTGCATGGTGCATTATTAGATGCGGAAATACTGGCGGATGTCTACCTAGCAATGACAGGTGGTCAATTTTCGCTAATGGATTTTGAAGATGGAAAAAAGGTCGTTAACCAAGAGATTGTTAGACTATCAGCTGATCGAGCTAAACTAAAAGTGATC
>JALSLS010000265.1 GCA_026988195.1 Methylomonas sp. | reverse complement strand
ATTCCAAGGCTCTCTTTGTTTACTCTACTTTAAAAATATAGCTCAACAAAAATGAGCGCTAATTATCAAGTATTAACCCCAATATTTTTTATGGAACGCTAGATGTGAATTAATAAAACTGGATATAAAATAGTAGCTATGATCATATCCATCTCTATAATTAACAATCAGTGCTTGATTATTATCTGAGCAACATTTTGTAAAATTATCAGTCAGCAATTCTTTTTCTAAAAATTCATCCGCTTGACCTTGATCAATTAAGATTGGGTTAGGGTGTTTATGATTAGACTTTATAAGCTCACAAGCATCATATTGTGCATATTCAGATTTATCACTCAAATAACCCGCAAACGCTTTTTGTCCCCAAGGGCAGTTGATTGGGTTAACGATAGGTGAAAATGCAGAAATAGATGCAAATTGTGTAGGCAACGTTAAACCTAAAATAAGTGCACCATGCCCGCCCATTGAATGGCCAGAAATAGATATTTTAGTGTTATCAATTTTAAAGTTATCTGTTAGTACTGTAATGATTTCTTTAGAAATATAATCAAACATTTTGTAATGCTGCTTATAACCTTCAGTTGTTGCATTAACATAAAAACCAGCGCCCGAACCAAAGTCCCAAGATCCATGTTCCTCAGGAAGATCTAGTCCTCTAGGGGATGTATCTGGACAAATAACCATCATATTATTTTCAGATAAATACTGTTGGGCACCTGCTTTAGTAATGAAGTTTTCTTCATTACAAGTTAATCCAGATAACCATATTAGACAACCATCGGGGCTATTTCCTGGAGGCATATAAACTGAGAAATTCATTTTGGTTTGAGTGATTTCTGAGTCATGCTGATAAAAAGCAGTTTCACCGCCAAATGATTTATTGGCTTTTAATTTTTCTATGTTCACACTGTTTCCTTATTTATCAAAAATGATGACTGAACGAATGGCTTTACCATCGTGCATATAATCAAAAGCGGTATTGATTTCTTCTAAAGGCATGGTAAAGGTAACAAAATCGTCAAGATTAATATCACCAGACATGTATTTATCAACATAACCCGGTAATTCTGTTCTACCTTTAACACCACCGAATGCAGACCCTTTCCAGACTCTTCCGGTGACCAGTTGAAATGGGCGTGTAGATATTTCTTTTCCTGCGCCAGCAACACCAATAATAATGGATTCGCCCCAGCCTTTATGACAACACTCTAAAGCCGAACGCATTAAATCAACATTACCCACACACTCAAATGAATAATCTACGCCACCATCCGTTAACTCAACAATAACTTCTTGTATGGGGCGGTCATAGTTTTTTGGATTAACACATTCTGTTGCACCAAATTTCTTAGCCATTTCAAATTTATCTTCATTGATATCAATAGCGATAATTCTTTTAGCTTTAGCCATTTTAGCGCCTTGAAGAGCCGCCAAACCAATACCGCCCAGTCCAAAAATAGCAACAGTTGAACCTTCTTCCACTTTTGCAGTATTGAGCACTGCGCCAATACCTGTTGTTACACCACACCCTAATAAACAAACTTTATCAAGCGGGGCTTCAGGGTTTACTTTAGCTAAAGAAATCTCAGCAATAACGGTATATTCAGCAAAGGTAGAGGTTCCCATATAATGAAAAATAGGTTGTCCATCTTTAGAAAAACGGGAAGTTCCATCAGGCATCAATCCTTTACCTTGTGTTTCTCTTACACGTTGGCAAAGATTGGTTTTTCCTGATGTACAGTATGAACATTCACCACATTCAGGGATATATAAAGGTATAACGTGGTCACCTTTTTTAAGACTGGTAACACCTTCGCCGACTTCTTCAACAATACCGCCACCTTCATGGCCTAAAACAACAGGAAAAATCCCTTCAGGGTCATCACCAGAAAGAGTAAAAGCATCTGTATGACAAACACCAGAAGCAATAACTTTAACTAAAACCTCACCTTTTTTGGGCCCCTCTAAATCAATTTCTTCAATTTTTAAAGGCTGATTAGGTCCCCAAGCAACGGCTGCTTTAACTTTCATGGATTTTCTCCTGTTGATATTCTAAATAAGATTAATAATAGGTATTATATAGTGATAATTTTCTTATTTGTAATGAAAATTTCAGAGTTAAGCTTAAAGGCCTAAATCATCCGGCATCCCCCAACACCTTGAGCACCTTGATTTAACACATGTGTATAAAATTTCAGTCGTTTCTAGATCGTCACCCCCCAAAAGAGCTTAAACTGGTCAATATGATGACCCCTTTTGAGTGATGTTCTTGAGTCAATGGGTATACATACTTTCCTTTCCTAGTTTATGGAAATCAACTTTATAGGATGTGTAGACGCAGGAGGCGCATCGACAGCTATTGATGCGCTTCGTTCCTCAGCACATCCTATAAGTTCTCTTTATTTTGTAGCTAATAATCAGGGGAATAATATGGCTAATAAACAGTCTTTTCTGAGGTATAAAAAAATATTTATGAGACTGCGCCGTTTTCGGGGCGTTTGCCCCCTAGGGTCGAAGATAAAAGAGACCTGACACTTGTTTGCTATGGTTTTACATTAGCCAAACATGTTATTGTTTATTCATCAGTAACAAACGGCGTCAAATTATGCGGGCGTTAGATTTTAATAATACTTTGAACAATATGAAAAAACAAAAATCAACCTCACTCCATGATTTGACTGAGGAGAATGAAAAAGCGCAAATTCGTAACTATTTTGATAATATAACGAATGGCGTATGCGTTGAAGTAGGAGCAAACGAACCAATAAGTGTGTGCTCTCAATCATGGCATCTGGAAGACAAACTAAACTGGAAATGTATACTTGTTGAGCCAAACCCTGATTTGTTTGCTAAAACAAAACGTTTACGACCAAAAGCAACTATCTATAATTGTGCTTGTGTTAGTGATGATAACGAAGGCTATATGAAGTTGCATATACCGTTGTCAAATGAAGGTACGGATATTACAGGTCATGCCTCATTAGAGAAAAATGCTGATGAACACAATTATAAAAAACATAAGTCTATCAATGTTAAAACGGAAACTCTAACAAATATTCTAAAGAAAGAAGGTGTGGAAAATGTGGATTTTCTGTCCATTGATGTTGAAGGGGCGGAGTTAGATGTTTTGAAGGGAATAGATTTTCAAAAATTTAGACCAAAACTAATTTTATTGGAAGATAAGCATCTTTATCTAACTAAGCACAGACTATTAAAGAAGAATGGTTATGTTTTAGTTCAGCGACTTAATAGAAATTGTTGGTATGTTAGAAAAGGCTCACCTATCCCAAAGGTTAAAATAAAGGATAAAATAAAATTAATGAAACGATTGTATTTGAGTCTTTGGTTCAACAAGATCAAATATTCAATAAGGCATAAAACATTAACCCCATTTAAGTCACTATAAATAATCTAATCGGGTGTAACCCTCAGTTCCCTTCTTTGGAAAAGAGGGGTTAGTGGATATTTTATTAGACAAATCCCCCTCAATCCCCCTTTTTCAAAGGGGGAGGTGAACGGTTACAATCGGGTAGCTAAGGGGATCTCACTAGGCAGTCGAAATCAGCAGCTTTACACATACTTTCCTTTCCTAGTTTATGGAAATCAACTTTATAGGATGTGTCGATGCAGGAGGCGCATCGACAGCTATTGATGCGCTTCGTTTCTCAGCACATCCTATGAGCTCTCTTTATTTTGTAGCTAATAATCAGGGGAATAATATAACTCATAAACAGATTTTTTCGACAGCCTAGTATCTCACCCTCAGCTGCCAGGTGAGTAGTCCAAATGAACCTCCCCTTCAGTCTCTCTCAGAACCGTACCTGAACATCTCAACTCATACGGCGCCCATATCGTTGAGCAATTTTATACAAAATGACATTGGAACCATATATGACACCTTTTTTGCTATTATTTTAGGGCGCTGGCTTTACAATGCTTTGTAAAAAAACAGGCTAAAAACAATCAAGCTTTATTTCGTGAGCTACCTAGGGTTAGCCGTAACTGATGCTTACGGGGAATTAGGGAGTTTTTAGCTTCTTCCTATTCACTCTCTTCCTCTTTCTTTTTTTCTTCAACTTCGGTTGTATCCGATTTTCCTTCTTTTTCTACAGCCAAAGAACTTAAGTACTCAGCAAACCAGGGAAGGTTCTTTATATTTTGTAAATCATCATCATTACGAATATCCTGCTCACTCGGAACTAAACCATGCTCACGCGCATTTTCCAAAGCTTGTAAACATGCACCACCTTTATTTTGTAAAGCATAAATGCAGGCTAAATTGTAAGAAGCAGAACCTGCCTGAATATTTTCTGCAGCTTCAAATGATTCTTTTGCTTTTTGGTAAAGTTCATGCTCTAAAGCGACTTTTTTAGACGCCGCCAACCCTAATAGTGCAACGCCACCATCTATTGCCGCCCCTAGATGTTCAGGAGAGATTGCCTTACAAGAAGAAAATTTAGTAATGGCTTCTTCAAATATTTTTATTGCCTCTTCAGAAGGTTTTGTTTTTGCTTGATGTAAAAGAGCTAACCCCCAGTAATAAAGTGCATCTGCATAACCTGAATACGATTCAGAAATTGAAGAAAACCTATTGTAAGCTTGCATAAAAAGCTGATCAGAGTTCCCTGCTTGTTCATTTCTGGCATCAACGGTTAACTGCTTCGCCTTTTTAAAATGATGCCCACTTAATAAATAATTATGAATTGACATAAGTTCCTTTGGTTAATAAAAACAAGGGTTAAGTACTTAGAAAAAAGTAACCATTCACCTCCTCTTTGAAAAAGGGGGATTGAGGGAGGTTTGTCTAATAAAATCTCCCCTACCCCCTCTTTTCCAAAGAGGGGGTGAACGGTTACAGAAAAAAAGGTAACTACTCACCCTATAAAAAGTAACTGTTGCTCTTAGCTCATTCCCCCAAGTGGGGAGAGAGCTTAAGAGCATAAGTTATGGGTGAGTAGTTACGAAAAAAAGTTAAATAAATGATTAAAGTTGAGTTTGAGACCATAGTTTACAAATATAGTTCTATTTCTCTTTTCAATAATGCCACAATCAAAGACAGGGTCACTTCCCGGTGATTGTCAAGCTAGTTGCGGCCTAAAGTTGTAAATTTATGCCCACTCTTTTTGCTCGATTTCAATTTTTTTATCTATGAATTTAAACAGGAAAGAAAAATTTATAAACCACAATACCTATAACAAGTAATATAACAACAGCCCAACCAATAATATCCATATATTGGCGTAACTTTTTTTCTAGTTTTTCACCCCCAGTAGCAATTAACAGAGCAACTAGAAAAAACCGACCACCTCGCCCAACCATAGAAGCCAAAACAAAAGGTACAAAGAACATATTTAAAGCTCCAGCGGCAATAGTAAAAACTTTATAAGGAATAGGTGAAAAACCAGCAACAAAAATTGCCCAGATCCCCCAATCTTTAAACCAGCTTTCTGCCAATAGGTATTTTTGCCAATAGTGCGTTTCTTGTAACCAAGGAGCAAAAGAGTCAAACATAAAAAAACCTATTCCATACCCTAGCATTCCGCCTAATACAGAAAATAGAGTCGTTAACAATGCCAATCTATAGGCTTTACTCGGTTGAGCCAAAGCCATAGGAGCCAGCATTACATCAGGAGGAATGGGAAAAAAAGAAGACTCGGCAAAGCTTAATGCACACAAATATTTTTCAGCATATTTATGCTTAGCCCAACTTAAAGTTTTATCATATAATTTTTTAAACATTAGTCTCTTCCTGATAAAAAAGGTACAAAACTGACGGCTTCAAGAACCTCATTTTCGTATCCATTTTCGGTACGGGTAATTTTATATAACTGCTGCTGGTTTTTACTGCCGACAGGTATTAGCATCACACCTCCTATCGCCATTTGTTGTAATAGACTTTCGGGTACTTTCTCGGGTGCAGCAGCAACAAGAATACCATCAAATGGCGCCTGTTCAGGCCACCCCCAGCCCCCATCACTGTGCTGATAACTTATATTTTTAAGCTTTAAATCCCACAAATTATTTTTAGCTTTCTTGAGTAAGGGAGCAATTCTTTCAACCGTATAAACTTTATCCACTAAAGGTGCTAATACCGCAGTTTGATAACCACACCCCGTCCCTATTTCTAAAACTTTTGTTAAATGTCCACCTTCCAGCAGAATCTCTGTCATTTTAGCCACAATATAAGGCTGAGATATAGTTTGGTTATGCCCTATCGGTAATGCAACATCATCATACGAGCGACTTTCTAAGGCTTCATCAATAAAAATATGCCTTGCTGTATTTGCCATCACCTCAAGTACTTTTTCATCCGTAATACCTTGCTTTCTTAGGCGTTCAATCATTCGTAAACGGGTTCTATCCGAGGTCATTCCTCGCCCCTGCAACCGATTGTTCACACCTGCTCCCCTTGCGATAGCCAGTGTGATATTTCATCCATTTTATCGTAGCGAGTTAAATCCAATTGTAAGGGAGTGATAGAAACATATCCTGCTTTAATAGCATAAAAATCAGTGCCTGGCCCCGCATCCTGTTCTTTACCGGGTGGGCCGACCCAATAAATTTCTCTACCTCTTGGGTCTGCAGATTTTATAACCGGCTCTGCTTTATGCCTTTGCCCTAAGCGAGTTGATTGATAGCCTTTTATTTCGGATAAAGCAAGATCAGGTACATTAACATTCAACAGGGTATCTTTAGGCAGTGGGTTATCAACAATCTTTTTTAATAAGGTTGCTGCAACTTTCCCTGCCGTTGCAAAATGTTTTGGATTATTTGAAGCCAAAGAAATAGCAATAGCAGGCAACCCTAAAAAACGCCCCTCTGTTGCTGCAGCAACGGTTCCTGAATACAGCACATCATCACCTAAATTAGCGCCATGATTTATCCCCGCAAAGACCATATCAGGCTCTTTATCCAGTAAGCCGGTGATAGCCAAATGTACACAGTCTGTAGGTGTTCCATCCACTCTTATATAACCATTTTCTGCTTCATGCGCTCTTAATGGCATTTCCAGAGTTAAAGAGTTACTTGC
>JALSLS010000264.1 GCA_026988195.1 Methylomonas sp. | reverse complement strand
CTGCACTACGATTTCTATCAGGAGCAACAACGGAAATATCGGCATATTCAGCTAAAGACTTGGCTAAAACGGTTAAACCGGTAGCCAAGTATCCATCATCATTGCTTATTAGTATGTGCATATATTCTTACGATAACTTCAATTAATTTCAATATATAACCATTATAAAGACTAAATACAAAAATTATAAACTAAAGGGTGCTTCAATCCCTTTATAAGGTAACTCACAATAAAAAAACACCCAATTAGAAAAGAGGGACTAGGAGGCTGTCCGAGAATAGAAATCGTCGCGAGGGAAAGGCCTTTTGAGTCAGTTTTTTCGTTCATTTGAGGCGAATAGTTGTGCTATTTAACGAAAATGAACGGAAAAAGTGGCCAAAAGGGCTTTTTCCGTAGCAGGTTCTCTATTCTCGGACAGTCTCCTAGGGGGAGGTTTTATTAGACAAATCCCCCTCAATCCCCCTTTTTCAAAGGGGGAGGTGAACAGTTACCATTAGTTGTATCAAGCAACTCCCTAACTAATGATGTTGCATAACTACCCGCAGGTAATGAAAATTTCAGCAATAATTGGGAGTCACCTTTAAATTCCCACTGTAAATCGTTAACCATGACTCTTAAGGCTCGACGGGCAGCACTTAAATCTAATTGAATTAACCCCTTAGCTAATGCTTGATTTTCATTGATAATAGCCTGCTCTAACGCCAATGCTTCTAAAGTGACCTCACTTTCCCCTTTTCCAAACATCATACCGGTTGGGTGAATTTCAGATTGCTTAATCCTAGCGAGTACTGAATCATCCA
The DNA here is from genome assembly GCA_026988195.1 of Methylomonas sp. Classification (GTDB taxonomy): domain Bacteria; phylum Pseudomonadota; class Gammaproteobacteria; order Methylococcales; family Methylomonadaceae; genus QPIN01. Next base: position 7,708 of record JALSLS010000264.1, on the reverse strand, counting down.
ACTGTTCCGTTTTAAAATAACTATTTGATTTATCAAAAATAAATATATCGCCGCTGATGCCTTCATTCCAACTGCCAAGCGTAATTCTTTTAGCCAGCAATTGATTAAATAAAAAAGAACGTGCGGCTGATAAATAAATACTACGCTGCTCCCTTTTTACTTTTTCTCCATCAAAGAGTGCTAATGCCTTATTTACATTTTGGCCTTGTCGCCCAAACCGCTGTTCTCCAAAATAATTTGGAAAGCCATGTTGTTTTAGTTGTTGTAATTGCTGTTCAAGTTTGGCTTTATTCCCTTGCCATTCTCTGATAAGTATTTCAAAGCTATTCCCTGACAGCACACCTCTTTTAAGTTTTCTGGCATGTCGCTGTACCTGCAAAATTTCAATAGTTTCTACTTCCAGCTGTTGCCAATCAGGGTCTTCTTTACCAGGTAACCAGACACTAAACCATTGTGTCGTGATAGCGTGACGGTCTTTTAAACCAGCAAAGCCAATATCACGTTGCCTAACACCTGCAAAACGAGCAAGTAATCTGGCAACATATTCAGTATTTTCCCCACACTTTTTTATTTGTAAAAAAACATGCTCCCCTTCTCCTTCTGGATAGAAAGGCAATTGTTCTCTAACAATAAAATCTGCTGGCTTTGATTTTATTTTACCCTTACTTTCCGCCCCACCATAAGCATGAGTCCATTGAGGTATTTGAATATTTGATTGGTCAAAATTTGTTGTCATTATAAATGAGTAAAAAGATTGTTTTTGTTAAGAGAGAATATTCTGTTCATTAAATAAAAAATGTAATTGTCACTCTTACCTCCCTCACCCCGTTTGAGAGAAGACTTAAGAGCACAAGTTATAGGTGAGTAGTTACTAATATTATTAATTTCTGTCTGTTAATAGCGACATATTTTTTGATAATTTTAGTTACCAATCACCAATAATTCTGCAACTTATTGTAATTACTTAATAAAGACATTCTGGCTCATATAGTGCTTTTAGTTAATGGAGTAAACCTACATTCCACCTCATAAAAGGAAGTTTATTAAGTATGAAACGGTTTTCACAATTCATGATAAGTAGCCTATTTTTTGCTCTTAACGCTGAAGCAGGTGCTATACCTTTACCCTTATCCATACAACCTTTGCCTATGAATAACCTAATATCTATTGCCCCCCCTTATGTAACAGCACAACAAATCACTGCTAAAAATATATTTTCTATTACCTTTGATAGTACGAATTTAGGTTTAGACTATAGTAACTCATCAGGTATTGGTGGGTCAGGAAGAATAGCTATCTCCCCCTTTCCTACGCAACAAGAAGGCATTTTTAATGACCCTTTAGCATTTCCTTTATCAGAGTATAATTATTTTTCTGAAACTGTGGTGAGTATCACCCCTCAAGATCAGGCTAATGATGTTCCTCTTCCAGCCTCTTTATGGATGTTATTAAGTAGCTTTACCAGTATTATCCTTATGACATCTCGTAAGCGTTTTTTTAAGTAGTTGCCTTTGAAGTTATTGACCCAAACAAATCAGATAACCATAACCTCAGCCTCAACCCTATCTCACTTGTATAACCTGTCGTTGTTAAGGTAATTTCACCATGACGATCCAAGAAGAAAACGGAGGGAACACCTCGGGTCTGATATTTTTCGGCTATTGCTCCTAAGGGATCATTAACGACTGCCCAGCTTAAAGATTCATCCTCTAAGTAAGCTTGTACCTTACCCTTAGATCCTGACTTAACAGCAACCGTTATCACAGGGTAATCTAATACTATCTTACTTATAACCGGCTGCATCATTTTACAAATGCCACACCATTCAGCCCAAAAATAAATAATCGCTGGACCTTTAGACAGGCGCAGCATCGCATCCTGCCCAGATAGGGTTGGCTGCTTAATAATCGGTGGGGATCCCGTTTTTAAGCCATGATTCAGCAAAAATTGGCCTGAAAAAATAAGAATGGTGATTAGACTATAAAAAACTATTTTTTTAACAATTCCTTTCATCATAAGCCTTGCATCACGCTATGCCCATTTTGTTTTAACCACAGCCTATGTTGTCTATAATCTGGACAATGTTTTTCAACTAAATGCCAAAAATTAGCTGAGTGATTTCTTTCTTGTATATGACATAATTCATGAATTACCACATATTCCATGACCTTGGGCGGTGTTAAAATTAACAACCAATTCAGATTAATATCATTATGAATTCCACAACTCCCCCAGCGACTTTTCTGTGTTTTTATCCTGACAAAACGTGGGAATAAGTTGTATTTTTCAGCATAAATATCAATAGCCTTTTTCACCTCCACAGCTGCCTGCTTTTTCATCCAGTTGACTAATGCGTGCCTAGTTGTTTCATGGATATTTTCTTGCTCTAACGCTAATGGTAAATACAATTTAATAATCGGTGGTTCATCTATTATTTTTATTTGTTTTATTACCTGAAAGTGTAGCTGTATTATTCGCTGCTCTCCTCTAAAGGGTATGCTCACTCCATCCTTATATTGCTCTGGGGCTATTTTTTTTATCGCTTGTTTATTTTTTTCTACTTTATCCTTAGCCGCTATCACCCAGTCTTGTTGTGATTTAACAAAGTTATGTATTATTCGTTCTGATACACGTAGAGGCGCAACCACTTCTATCTTTTCAGTGGTGACTGTAATTCTGGTTTTTTTCGCACGTTGACTGCGCCGAATACTGTAATTAAAAGCTAATGTATTTATCGGATTTCCTTATTACTCAAAGATTCAATTGAATTATTTAGCATACGTTGTTTAAGTTCGGCCCACATACTTATGCGTCCTGATCCGCCTACTTTTTTACCGCCACCTCGTGCTTTTGCAAGCCACAACCCCGTACCATTAAAACTATAAACAGGTAATAAATCCACCCTTTTGCTCGCCAATTTAATTTCAGGTATTAAGTTATCGAGTACAACTGGAATAGCTCTTGGCGTTGAAAAGTAAGTTAATACCATATGCGCCTGATTTAAATTTAAAGCTTTTACATAGGTTATTCTCATTTTCTTATCATCAATACCTAATTCAATTAAGGTAAAGTATTTAGCAATTGAGTAGTCCTCACAATCCCCTGCTCCCTGAAATAAAAGCTCCATGGGGCTTGCCCAATAATCATTAACGCCCCACAGAAAAACATCATCAACAAAGGTTATATTTTGATTAAAAAAATCATTAACCCATTTTAATTTTTGTTGCTCTGGCAATTGCTTCGCTGTCTGCATTAACTTTTGCCATTGTTCAATACGTTCAGCGGCCTCTATCCCATACGTTTGTTTAATTTTTATAATGAACTCTGAACTTATATCAAGTGCTGCAATACTCGTACTTGTACACGCACAGACCATACAAAATAAAAGGGTAACGATTCTGCGCTTCAAAAAAACATTCCGTTTCACTGGGCTAGCAAACATTAAAGTCATTACAACCCGCTAGCGGCTTGCACCTGCAATCCCAATGCTTTTGATACATTCAAAATCTTCATCAGAATTTATATTCTCAGCCAGAATAATGATACTCAATAGATCACCAATCCCTTTTATAGCTTCTACAAAATCTTTTTTACTTTCATCTTGAGAGATTCCTTGGCCTAAGTCTCTTGATATTCGGATAACATCAGGGTTTAACTGTTTTGCAAGCTCTGGGGATAAAGATTGCGTTTCAAACCGTTTAATCATAACTTTCATATTTAAGTTATGTGCAAACTCTATAAATTCTTTATATGAAGTAAAGTCTTTTGCCACCGCATAAGCTGAGAGACTAAAAACCAATTGCTCAGATATAACTCTATTTTGTTTAACTAGCTTGGTTAACCAGTCTCTAAAATCACTATTTTTAATAGTTCTAGTCGATACATTTACAGCGATAGCATAATCAATATTTTCAGTATCAATATATTCAACAACTTTTAAGATAATACCTTTATCTAATTCAACAATTTTTTCAAACTTTTCCGCTATCGAAATAAAAGTAGCTATTGAAAGCTCATTTCCATTTCCATCAAAAGCTTGCGAAAATGCTTCTTGCATTAATATTTTTTGGGTCTGAAAATTTACCACCTCACCCACAAAAGTGAATTGATACTTTTGATTATCAATAATATTGAAAACTAAAGCCTTCCATTCTGCAATACCTATAGCAGGGTCATCCCCAGCTCGTAGATAGTAACTGTTGGCTCCAATTAATTGAGCTTGCTCGTATGCTTCATTGGCTGCGAATAAAATACTTTCTGAAGTCCCTATAGGGTTAAAAGAAACAATACCCAAATGAGCAATATCTGGCTTGTTATATTTTCGCCCTAATTCAGCGAAAGACTGACTCAGTTTTTTGGCTAACAGCTTTACTCTAGGTATATTCATTTGTTTAACTAATAAAAAAAACTCAGCCCCCACAAACCGGTAAACTAAAATTTCCCCCCAGGAATTTTGTTCTGCAGCATTTTTTAGCACCTTAGAAAAATCTTTTAAGAACCTATCAATGGTATCTGCGCCTAATTCTTTAACCAGAGCAGTCAAACCATCAATTTTAATCATAAAGATATAAGCTTCTACATCTGTATCAGCAATTAACAACTGTTTCATCTCAGTTTGAAAGCTGGCTTTATTTTGCAACCCTGTTAATTCATCTTGTTGCAGCTTTTTACCAATACTTTCTAATTTAAGGTTAAGGCTTTTAGTTGCTAACTCAATTTTATTAGACATCATATTCATTGATGCGGTTACATTTCGCACCTCTGTGGTCCAAGGCAACTTATCGATAGTTTCAAATTGACCATTAGCCAATGTCACCGCCATTTGTTCAATCCTTTTCAAGGGTGACAAAGTAACTCGCAAAACCAGCAATAATAAGACGATGGCTAAAACAAAAGTTAGCAATGAATAATAAAAACTATATTTTGCCTGCTCATATAATTTAAGGTAAGCATTTCCAGGGTTAAGGGTAACCTGAACAACACCACTAATCTTCCAACCTGAATTTATTTCACTTTCAGCACTCACTGTTTTCATTGGAATTGCGTTAATAAACCAAGTAGGGATACCTTCAATCTCTGTTGTATTAGATAAAGTAACCAGAGGCTGATCATCTACATTTATCAGTTTTATTTCTTGATAATAGCCCATATCAAATATGGCTTTCATCATCGTCTCTATCATGGGGTCAGTTTCATTACTCATATAGGGGCTAAGCGATAACCCCAAAGAGGTTGCCGTATCTTGAGCATGAATTTCAGCTTCACCTTCTAAATAGCCTTTGATGTTATTAACACTTAATACAAAATTAACACTAAATATCATAAAAAAGAGTGCTGAAATAAGCAGTAAAAGTTGCTTAGATAAAGACATATTAGAAACTTCCTTTTTTATTGGTTAATCATATGGTTGGCTAGCTGATCTAGAGATTCCAATAAAGCACTTTTCAAAGCCTCATCTACCTCTAGTTCTGCCATTGCCTTATTCATACACATCATCCATTGATCACTTTCAGATTGAGCAATGGCAAAGGGTAAATGTCGCCGTCTCAACATAGGGTGTCCAAATTCTTGTATATACAAATCCGGCCCTCCTAACCAGCCAGATAAAAATTTAAACAGTTTTTCTTTAGCATTAGATAAACTTGCTGCATGTATTTGTCTGATACCTTGAGCCTCAGGCAAGGTATCCATATAAAAATAAAACCTATCAACCAAACTTAATAGTGTTGCCTCCCCCATTAATTCATAGGGTGTTATTACTGATTTTTCTGTCATATTCCAATTTAGTTGTTATGTTGGTAATTTTATTAATTCTTGCAGGTCACCTTCACCTTTAAAATCTTTGATAACTCATTGCTTACCCAATACAAAGTATACCCTAGGCGTTAGAGAAAAAGTATTGCTAATCGTTTACTATTAACAACCTTCGCCTTATTATCAAACATTTTAAACGTATAGTTGCTCAGCCAGAATTAACAATAGTTACGCTTTATTAAAAACATTTACAATCGTTATGAAACTCTTGTAAGATTATGGAGTCAATTTTAGGTCAAGAGTGTGATAATAATCAAATCTATTAAATTCTCACACTTTGTAGATGACTGTTTTTAAAATCATCTATAATCATTTATTACCATTTTATATTAAGGAAACACCATGAGACTACAAACGGCTAACGCACGCCCAGAAGCGAGCATTTTATCAACCAATAAAATGCTAAAAAATACCTATTTATTATTATCCATGACCCTACTTTTTAGTGCAGGAACAGCAGGTCTTGCCATGGTTTTGAACCTACCTCACCCAGGTATGATTATTACGATGGTGGGTTATTTCGGCCTGCTTTTTTTGACCAGTAAATTTAGTAATAGTTCTTTAGGGCTGGTTTTTGTTTTTGCTTTAACCGGTTTTATGGGGTTAACATTAGGACCTATTTTAAATATGTACTTAAATGCATATAGCAATGGTCACGAGTTAATTATGACTGCTTTAGGTGGAACGGGTGTTATTTTTCTTGGACTATCAGGGTATGCTTTAACAACACGTAAAGATTTCAGCTTTTTAGGCGGATTCTTAATGGTTGGTATCTTAGTTGCCTTTTTAGCGGGTCTAGGTGCTATGTTCTTTGCTATTCCTGCACTTTCACTTGCTGTATCGGCTATGTTTATCTTACTGATGTCAGCAATGATTCTTTACCAAACGAGTGCTATCATTCATGGCGGCGAAACTAATTATATTTTAGCAACAGTCTCTTTATATATTTCAATCTACAACTTATTCTTAAGCTTACTGCAGCTACTTGGAGCATTTAGTGGTGATGACTAATTAAGTATTTACCTAGGGCTGTTTTAGCCTTGGGAAAGAGGGGGGTATATAAAGTAATAGTCGTTGATATTTTCAGATCCTCTCCTAGCCGCCTCCTTAACAAGGAGGCGGCTTTCACCACCTCTTAGGAACGAGGTCAGCGGTAGCCTTAAGCATGACCATGTAATCTTATCAGTAACACAGCTTCATCTCGACTTAATCCACATTGCTGGGTTAGTTCTTCTATATTTGCACCATTTTTCACACGTTGAATAGCGCTATGATATGGCTGGCTTTCTGGTTCTGGCTGTACAGAATTCTCAAATTCAGTTACCTTATCAACTATATCCTTTAACAAATCACTACTATCGAGCAGCCTATTATCGACAGAAACAGCCGCTGAACATAAGCCTGCAATATCCTTATTATTTCTTTCCACATCATCATCAAGAAGATCTAATTGCTGTTTTAATTTCTTTTGTTCAGCAATCAACCAAATAATAGCAGTAACGACAACAATATTAATGACAATAGAAAGTATTAATAACGCCTCATTCATTAAACAATTTCATCAATATGTTGTGGTTCATTCCCATCTCCCCCACCTTTCTTATTATTTTCATTTTGCTTTGATTGTTTTTTTTCAGGTGGCTTTTGGCCATCACGAATAATTTTTTTAATTTTGGGGATCGGAGCAGTCGTTAATATTGGCGCTATATCAATCATATTTAGCCCTCATTCATCACGTTGTATCAGGATCGTTGGTTTAATAAAACCCCTTAGGAACGAGGATTTAATAATACCCGAAAGTATGGCGCAGGGTTTTGGCTTCATAGGCGTGTTAGGAAAACAGGCGCATAGCGGGCTACGTAACTGTTTTTCTAGCATGCCTATGGAGCCAAAA
>JALSLS010000263.1 GCA_026988195.1 Methylomonas sp. | reverse complement strand
CCATTATTTAGGTTATCAAACTCAACCTCACGTACTTCTATTGATAAAAGACGTAAATTCTCTTCACGTAATGAAAACAACCCCAGACGGTCAACCAAGTTTAAAGTAGCCGTCCCCTCATTATTTAATTGATCCAATATATCTGTAGGCACATTAAAAGTAACACCACCCGTTAGTTCCCTGGATGGGTTATTGTTGTATTCATCTAATATTTCAAACGCTATATCAGCAAGCTGGTCTTCATAAATGGCTTTCAGGCTGTCAAAGTCTGCTTTGGTTAAATTTCTAGCCGTATTTGTATCACAACTGGCACCACTTAAGCCTTCGCCGAGGTCATTTTCATCAATCGCAATAGCCAGTCTGCAAAAATCAGCAAATAAACTATTCAGATCAAGCTCCATATCAAAGTCTTTAAGCAAACGATACTCATATGCTTTTGCCATATAATATTGATAAAGCTCCAAGCGATGTCTTGCCCGTTGTGCCATACCATCTAAGTAAGCTAAAGTACGTGGATTTAACGAGGCTGAGACATCCCTAACCACTTCACTCATCGCATCAATGGCCAACATATTTTTAGTCAGAGCTGATGCTAGGAAATTGACCGCTTGGATGGTTCCTATTAATTCTTTAGCAAATTTGGTTTTCCGAGTATTCAGTCCCTTTAGCTCTTCAATAATCTCTGCAAAACGAGAATCTGTTGCTAATATTCTATTCAATTCTTCTCGTACAGCTGGATCAGCTGCAGTCGAACCTGCAATAATTTTTACTGACGAACCCAAGGCATCAATAACGGGTTTCCTTAATTCATTTAACCGTTGAGCCCCCTCCATTGCCACACAAGCTTTAACTAATGGGCCTGATTTTTCAGCACATTCCAATAAAGTCTCTGTATCATTCAGCTGCCCATCTATACCTTCATTCCAATATTCATCCAGTGCATTTCCCGCTGAAGCTCCAGCGCTATTCAATAACGCTTGCTCCAGTGGTTTGTCGGGGTCAATATCAGGAATCCCCGTAATAAAATTCCCGGCAAATGTTAATATTGGCTGTGCAAGTGGAAATACTTCAGCTATTTTAGTTAATGTTCTGCCAATATTTCGGATGACGGCCGCTTCTTTTGCTTTAGGTAATAATTCCTGTTCTAAGGCTTTAATTTTAGCCTTTTCAAATTCAATATCTACAGCTAGGTTTTCAACTTCATTTTGTAAGCGAGGAATGCTCTCCACTGCTTCAGTATATTGCTGTTTATAATCATCAATTTGTGTTTTTAAGGTAGCAATCATATCCTGTGCAGCAGTTTGTCGAGCTGCAATACTATTAGCACCATTACTCATCCAATAATTTAGCCACAGCACATCCATAGCGACATCTATTTCTTGTTGAAAAGCAGCTCTGTTTACCTCAAAGGACAATAATGGTGACCATCCAACTGGGTTGCCAAAATAATCCAGATTTGAATGTAAACGTTGTTGTAACGATAGTAATTCATCTTGTGCTTGGATCAATTCAGCCTGTTGTTGATCTAATTTTTGTTGTGCTTCTTCTACTGTTAGCGAAGAATCAAGTACTGACCATTGCTCAGAAGCCATATAGTCATCAAGTGCAACTATATAAGTTTCTAATAAGTCATTAACCGAATCGTAATGACCATAAAGATAAGCATCCTTAATATAAGATGTGGCCATTGAAAGACCAGTTGGGGTTAACCAGCGATAAGTTTTGCCAATAAATTTTGCTGGCGTTTCAATTCCTTGGGGTATATTGGCGAAAGGGCCTGAATACGAACGTCCATAAGCAGTAGATGTAAAAGAGTTTGTACATTTACTGTATGTACAACTTACTTCTCTTGAATATCTTGGGGTTCCAGGGGCACCCCCATTGGCTCTATTCGCCCTGGTGCCCGCTATTCCTCCTGAATTATTAAATAAAGCACTCGCTAAATCAACAGAAGAGGTCAATTGCCCTGAATCACCTCCATTCCCAGGCTTCCCCCCTACTATTGCATCTGATCCGCTTAGAGGCTGTTTAGGATCGCCAGCATTTGTTGTACCCGTGCCACCTACAGAACAGCTAGTTGTTAATTTTGCATAGGTCACCGTGACTCCAGTAAAACTCCAGGTTCTCCGTGAACAAAAAGCCCAAGCAGTTCCATATATTTTTTTTACATTGGAAGAGTTCGATCTTCCCTTAGTCCCATTCCTACCTAAACCTGCGGGTTGTCCATTACCGCCAGTCAAAATAAACCGTTTATTTGCTGAGCTATCGGCATAAAATTTATCAATATACAACGATACACTCCCCGCCATATGCCCATGAGTACCCTGATTAAACTGTGCGGGTCGGGTTGTTTTTGAATCAGGTAGTGTACTTATCGACCCAGGATCCTGTCCATCTACGTCTTCAAAACGAAGATTACGTGCGTAAATCGTCACATTTGTTTGCGGTAAATGCATGGCACTTTTAAATACCACAGTATCCGCATAAATTTCTAAACTCTCTAAATCCTTATTATCGTGGTAACTCCATAATCCATTTGGGTGACCCTGTTCAAATACAACTTTTTGACCTGTGATAACAACCTGCCTTAGTTTTCTATGGCTGGTATTAAAATATGTTGTGCCAGGGTCTTTCGATTCTGTGATTGATAAATATCGTCTATCTTCTGGATTAGGTAAAGGGTTTCCAGGCTCCAAACCAAATGCGGTTTGCTCCGGTTGCAACTCTTGTAAAGGCGTGATGACGACACTTTGTGAAATTGATTGGCCATTTTTTTCCGCTTTAAACACAACAGAAAAAGCTGAATTATCATTGATGTCAGGACTATAGTTATACACTCCAGTAACGGGGTGAAGCTGTTGTGTCCCCTGCGCTATCCCATTATCAGTAAATGAAAACAACGGTGAAGCACCCAGCTCAGTTGCCGTTAATTGAAAGTCCAATGAAGTTGGCTGCGTTTGAGCAACCCAAACTGTCTGTGGAGGAATCTCTCCAATTTCAAAAACAATGGCTTGTGCGACAGATGTTTGAACGCTCTGTAATATAAAAACATAGCAAAGAAGTAGACTAAATATTTTTGATGATGTTTGTTTGGTTAACATAATGCCCCCTTGTCTGTTCTGTTGAAGCTATTTATTATTTTCATTTTCAAACCTCTGTCAGAATCTTATTTAACTTTACTTCCATTCTATCGTCAAAACTCAAGCTTAAAACAGATCAGCTAGGGGTCAACTTCAGGTCACCCTAAAAACAAACCAATGAAACCTGGCTTCAAATTAGCTTTATACTGCTTTAAAACCACTATATACTTCAATTTAGGCTTTTTATTTTTTTCTATTTGAATAGATAAAAGTAGTACTGATGGCATGAGTAAATATATAAAACTAAAACCAGACAAGTTGAAATCTCTCCGGCGAGAGCGCGGATTAAGTCAAGAATCGGCTAGCTGGGAATGCCAACGACTCCGTCTACATATATCTGAAGCGACATTTAAAAGAGCTGAAGCAGGTAAAGCTATTCTTTATCGTACCGCAAATGATTTTGCAAAATTATTCAATCTACCGTTATCAGAGCTGATCAACGAAGATATTTCTCTTTTGGATGCTCCCCGACGTAGGGTAGGGGACTTAATATTACCCGAAACTATAGCTCAGGATTTTGGCTTCATAGGCAAGACAGAGCCAAGTATTATTAAACCCTCAATCCTTAGCACTGGCTTTGATGAAACTTCCTCAAAAGTATTATTAGGCCGTGATTTTGAATTGTTGCAATTTAAACAGGCACTCAATATTTGTAGCCATCAACATGTGGGCCGTTTACTTTGCATTCGTGGTGTCCCTGGAATTGGAAAGTCACGATTACTGGCCGAATTTAAGCGTATTGCAGCCGCATCGAATATAGCCTTTATCACCATTAAAGTTAAACAAACGCAGGGAAGTGAGCCTAGTTCAGCTCTAACCGAATTGTTATTACAACTCTTAGATATTTTACCCTCTCAAGCGAATGAAGCCTTCCTCACTCAATCTACCACTCGCTTTCTTTTAAATCAAAAAGACCAATTTCATTTCTGTTACCTCCTTGGTATACCTATACCCAGCGTACTAGAACACATAGCTGAGACACTCAATTTTACCGAACACGCAACTAACGAAAAAGATCTGTTACTAAAGCTAATTTCAAGCCTTCATAAGGAAAAGCCCTGTGTCATTGCTTTTGATGACATGCTCAGGAGTGATAAATCATTAACCCTAAGCCTCCGCCTGCTCTCAGCTTCGATTCAAAACCTTCCCATTATATTAATTTTAGCAACCCTGTCTGAAAACAACCCTATTGATGCCATTTGGCGAAGTTGCGTAATTAATACACCGACTATTACCTTAGATTTATCACCTTTAAATACAACCGAGGCAGAAAAATTTGCCCATTATTATCAGGTGCTAGAACCAGATTATATTCAGCAGGCCATTCATCTTTCAGAAGGAAACCCCTTATTCCTTGAACAATTACTAATGAATTACCCTTGTATGGTCGGCTGCTTCCCTAGTGACTTGCGTAATTTAATGGATTTACGCCTTAAAGCCATGGATAAAAATGCTCAAACTGTGCTCAAGGCCGCTGCTATTATTGGTACTAAAATTGATCTTGAGTTTTTAGATTATATGGTCGATGATATTGACTATGACCTTAATCGTATGATTAAACAGCTTATTGTACGACCCCTTGATGCTGATAACATCGAATTTTGTCACGACCTTATCAGGCAAGGTTTTTATGAAAACATTGAACAACAAGAAAAGCTCACTTTTCATGCTAAAGCGGCTCAATGGTATTTGGAAAAAGATAAACGCCTTTATGCCAAGCATTTAAGTTTATCCGAGAGGTATAAAACCCCTTCTGCACCTCTTCAAACAGCTGGAAAGCAAGAAAAAAAGCATTACTATGGCAATGCTTTATCAATGATTGATAAAGCATTATCTATCACAAGTAATAAGGCAGAGTCTTTTCGTTTTTACTTTTCTAAAGGGCTTATTCTAAAACAATTAGATTTGCCTGAAAAATCACTTAAATGTTTTATTGATGCGCTCAACCATGCAGAAAATGATCAACAAAGTAGTGAAATTTATCTTGAAATGGCCTATACCTATCAACTTTTGCAACGCGATGAAGATGCACTAAGAGTCATTAATAGCGCTGCTCAGTATCAGTCAAGTACCAAGGCTCAAAAAGCTCGGTTTCAATGTTTATTACAACAAATCAATTCGGGGCAACACAATAGCCAAAGCCAACCCTTAGGGGTTGTCGATAATGAACGGGAACAGGCATCTTCAGGTCGCATCGCAAAAGCCATTCAAGAATCTAAAATCAAGCTAGATGATTTACTTTCGATTACTCCCTGCCAGGAAAATAATGCTAACAATCAAAATCAACAAATTATTAAAATTGGGCTGTTACATTCACAAACTGGAAACCTCCAGCAACTGGAGGAAGGTGTTATCCGTACAACGTTAATGGCCATTGGGGAAATCAACCAAAATGGAGGGCTTTTAGGGCATTCAATCGAACCTGTAATTATCGATGGAAAATCCTCCGAGGATGGCTTTTATGCCGGTGCAAAACAGCTGGTCAATAATAAAGAAATCAATACAATTTTTGGCTGTTCAATCTCTTCAAGTCGGCGCATAATCAAACCATTAATTGAATCCAGCCAGCACTTATTAATTTACCCTTTCCAATATGAAGGTATAGAACACTCTGACCATATATTTTACGTAGGCCCTGCACCCAATCAAACCGCCTTACCCGCGATAGAATGGTTATTTCACAAGCAACATCACAATTTTTATTTATTAGGCTCAGACTATGTCTACCCTAGAGCCACTAATTTAATCATCAAAGAACAGTTATGCTCATGGCGATTAAATTTAACAGCTGAAAATTATGTACAACTTGGTTGTTCTAATTTCAACAAAATCATTGAAGATATTAAGCACAAACAGCCAGATGTTGTAGTGCTTACCTTGGTTGGGCTATCAACTAACCGTGAATTTTTTCGCCAATTCCATCAAGCTGGCCTAGAGACCTCAAAAATCACCCTGCTTTCCTTAGTTCTTTCCGAAAATGATCTTATCGATATTCCGACAGAGTCTGTCGCAGGTACGCACGCAGTATTCAGTTATTTTCAAAATATTGACAACCCCATTAATGAACAGTTTGTACGGCGGTATAAGCATTGTTTTGGTAACAAAAAACAAGTGGGAGGGTATATGGAATCAGCCTATGTCGGCGTTTATTTATGGGCAAAAGCAGTTCAAAAAGCAAAAAGTTTTGAACGTAGTAAAATTATCCAGGCTATGAAAGGGGTTGCCCATTTTGGTCCGGGTGGTATTGCCTATATTGATGAAAACAACAACCATGTCTGGCGCCATGTTCAAATTGCAAAAGTTGGAGAGGATGGTGAATTCCAACCGCTATGGCGTTCACAGAAACCCATCAAACCAGAACCCTTCCCTCTAGGTCTGTCTCCTTTGGACTGGACTCAGAAGCTAGAAAGAATACAACGGGAGTGCTAGGGGTGCTACCCATTTATAGGTAAAAATCGACTCAGTGTTGGTTATGCAAGACGGGGGTTGTACCTTCATTTCAACCAAATCAATACAATCGAAAAAAACAGCAATAAGGTTATGTTTTTTGGTAGCCCGTAAAGCAAGTGTTATTGTAATGTAGCTTTGGACATTCTGAAGGAAAGGTTTATAGCTAATAACAGATGTACCCCACTACCCATGCTTCTGACAACAAAAAGACAATATGAATACGCCCAATCAAGACCAACAGTTTAGTCGCTTAGATAGTGCTTTCGCTGGTTTCTTAACCCAGCGAACATCGCTGACAGCTTCTCAAAAAACCAAGTTAGAAGCTTTACTTTCTAAGCTATCTTATCAACAATCCCAAGGGCATAGCTGCGTTCAAATTACTGAGCCAGAACAGCAATTAATCTCAGCATCAGGGCTTATCTCAAAAAATGAGGCTTCGCCTTTAAAACTAGAGCACAATCGTTTATACCTACATCGCTACTGGTTTTATGAGAACCGTTTGGCTGAACAGATTAAAGCTTTATTGCCCCCCCTACAGCAGAACAATGAGAGCAGCTCTCTTATTAACCGTTATTTTATTGAACTGATCGACGAAATAGATTGGCAAAGGGAGGCGGCAATCAAAGCCATGAGCCAGTCATTCACCATAATTACAGGCGGCCCTGGCACGGGAAAAACCACAACCGTCGTAAAAATATTAGCGTTATTACAAGAACAAGCATCAATGACGGATCATCCATTGCATATTGCATTAGCCGCTCCCACGGGAAAAGCCGCCATGCGCTTACAGGAATCTATTGGTTTTAGCAAAAGTGCACTGCCCTGCTCAGAAAAAATAAAACAGCTGATTCCTGAATCAGTCACCACTTTACATCGTTTATTAGGCGCTAACCCCCCATCCCCTTATTTTATTCATGATGCTAAGCAACCCTTGGTCTATGACTTAGTCGTCATTGATGAAGCTTCTATGATTGACTTGGCCTTAATGAGTAAACTAGTTGATGCCTTAAAACCAAATTCAAAACTCATTTTATTAGGTGATAAAGACCAGCTTGCATCCGTTGAAACAGGTTCTGTTTTAGCTGATTTAACAGCGGCATTGCCTTTTAATACGGTTGAATTACAAAAATCACACCGCTTTCAGGGTGCCATTAAAGATTTAGCCATTGCGGTAAACAAGCAAGCCTCAGATGAAGCTTGGGCATTATTAAAGGGGACAGGGCAACAAATAAGTTTATTGACTGATAACTTAATTGATTATACTGCAGAGCAGTACGCGCCTTACTTATCAAAAGTGAGAAACAATGCTGATTTTACTGAAATTTATACGGCCTTTAGTCAATTTCAAGTGCTATGTTCAAACCGACGAGGCGAACAGGGGGTCGTAGAGATTAATCTACAGCTTGAGGCCAAATTACAGCAACAAAATAAAATACATCTTTCAGGTCAGTGGTATATCGGTCGCCCGGTTATGGTGACTCAAAATAATCCCTCCATGCAACTTTACAATGGTGATATTGGTATTTGTTTGTTTGATAAAGAGATGAGCCGCTTAACTGTTTATTTTTTAACAGCCGATGGTAGTATAAAAAAAGTATTACCCAGTCGAATGCCCGAGCATGAAACTGTATTTGCTATGACCATTCATAAAAGCCAAGGGTCAGAATTTGATGAATGTTTGTGCGTACTGCCCCTTGTTATCAACCCCATTTTAACTAAAGAGTTAATTTATACCGCTATTACACGCGCAAAAACAAAATTAAAAATAGCCAGTAATTACACTATTTTTAATCAGGCTTTACAGCGCCGCGTACAGCGAACAAGCGGATTATTTGAAAGGTTAGCGGGTGAGAGTTAACTCACCCTCGACTGCTTTTAATGATCTCTTTGAACGGCAAACTTAGCCAATGAAATTAATGCTTGTTTAGACTCTGATTCTGGCAAACAATCTAAAGCAGCTATTGCTTTTTGTGCGGCTTCATCTGCACATTTTTCAGTATATTCAATAGCATTAGTTGAAATAACAATATCATAAACTTGGTTAAATGCTTCTCTTGACCCTTGCTTAATGGCATCAATCACTACTTTTGCCTGACTCTCTGTGCCATGAGTGATCGCGTAAATTAATGGCAATGTTGGCTTACCTTCGGCTAGATCATCTCCTAAATTTTTCCCTAAATCTTCAGTCGTTGATTTGTAATCAAGTGCATCATCAATTAATTGAAAAGCAACTCCCAGCTCCTGCCCATAAAGAGCAAGTGCCTCCTCAGTTTTCTGATCTGAGCCCGCCAAAACAGCAGCTAAGCGAGTCGCCGCACTAAACAAAATAGCGGTTTTTCTGGCAATCACTTCAAGATATTTTTCTTCAGTCGTATCAGGGTTATTACAATTCAATAACTGTAACACTTCACCTTCAGCAATTGCAGTGGTCGTCGTAGAAAGAATTTCCATTACTCGCATATTATCAGTACGCACCATCATTTCAAAAGCGCTTGAATAAAGGTAATCACCCACTAAAACACTAGCAGCATTCCCCCAAACTGCATTGGCGCTTTCTTTACCTCGCCTAAGGTCTGATTCATCCACAACATCATCATGCAATAGCGTCGCAGTATGAATAAACTCAATAACGGCTGCTAAAACTAGGTGCTTATCAGTTACTTTTCCCAATGCTTTAGCTACGAGTAACAACAACATAGGCCTTAATCTCTTGCCGCCACTACCAATAATGTAATGGCTCATTTGATTAATAAGAATAACGTCTGAACTTAGTTCGTTAATAATGAGCTGGTCAACAGCCTTAGCTTCGACTGCTGTTAAATTTTTTATAACATCAAAATCAATTGACTCTGAGCCATTTATAGTACCTTGTGTTGTCATTCTTAGTTTTTGCATATTGCCTAATATAATCAACTGACCATGCTATTGAATAATATAGGGTGGTGTCAATAGCTTTCTTATGTTATTTTATCGGCATCCTAACGGGGCAAGTTAATTAATAGTTGACGAAGCTTGATTTTACACATATAATTTTCTGTTCACTTTTAACAGATTAAATGCTTGGAGCTTACGCAGATGTACGCGGTAATTCAAACAGGTGGTAAACAGTACCGAGTAGAAGAAGGTACTACACTAAAAATAGAAAAACTTGAACTTGGTGCCGGCGACAGCGTAGAGTTTGATAAAGTATTAATGATTCAGTCTGACAGCGAAACTAAAATCGGCCAACCTTATGTTGAGTCAGGAAAAGTTACTGCAGAAGTTGTCTCTCAAGGGCGACACAAGAAAGTAAAAATCATTAAATTCAAAAGACGTAAACACCATATGAAACAAATGGGGCATCGTCAATACTTCACAGAAATCCAGATTACTGGTATTTCTGCTTAATTAAGGAGATATACAATGGCTCATAAGAAAGCGGGTGGTAGTACTAGAAACGGTCGTGACTCCAATGCCAAACGTCTTGGCGTTAAGCGTTACGGCGGCCAAGAAGTTCTAGCAGGTAACATACTAGTTCGCCAACGCGGAACAAAGTTCCACGCAGGTGAAAACGTTGGCATGGGTAAAGATCATACTTTATTCGCAAAATCCAACGGCAAAGTGCTTTTTGAAGAAAAAGGCCCTAAAAACCGTAAATTTATTAGTATCGTCGCTGCTGCCGCATAGAGCAACGCTATCAATAGATAAAAAAAGCCTCGTCTTTGACGGGGCTTTTTTGTTTGTGGTCATTAATTAATGCAAAGCTAATTTATAGCATTGTATTTAATGGGTAAGTCTGCACAGATGCACCCATACATTTAAGAAAAAAATGAGATTTGTAGACGAAGCTGAAATTAGAGTAGAAGCAGGCGCTGGCGGTAGCGGCGTTGCCACCTTCCGTAGAGAAAAATACATCCCCATGGGCGGCCCCGATGGTGGTGATGGTGGTGATGGTGGAAGCGTCTACCTTATTGCAACTGAAAACGTAAATACTCTAGCTGACTTTCGCTACAACTCCCTACACAAAGCTCAGCGCGGCCAAAATGGCATGGGCAGAGACTGTACTGGGCGAAAAGCAGAGGATCTCTATATATCCGTCCCTCCTGGCACCATTGTTTATGAAACCAGCACCGATGAAAAAATTGGTGACCTGACCAAACCAGGCGACACATTGCTTGTTGCTAAAGGTGGCTTCCACGGCTTAGGCAATACTCGCTTTAAAAGTAGCGTCAACAGAACCCCTCAGCAATTCTCAAAAGGTAAGCCAGGTGAACAGCGAACCCTAAAGCTTGAGTTAATGGTTATTGCTGACATAGGCCTACTAGGACTCCCTAACGCTGGGAAATCCAGCTTAATCCGTTCAGTATCATCAGCCAAACCTAAGGTAGCCGACTACCCCTTTACCACCTTACACCCTAACTTAGGGGTTGTTAGAGTTGATGATTTACGTAGTTTTGTTATTGCCGACATTCCTGGTGTTATTGAAGGTGCAGCAGAAGGCGCAGGTCTTGGCTTGCAGTTTTTAAGACACCTTTCTCGCACAGAACTTTTACTACACATCATCGACGTACAACCTTACGAGTCAGACGATACTCCCGTCGAAGCCGCTAAAAAAATCACCAAAGAGATTGAAAAATGGAGTGATGAGCTAGCAAACAAACCTCGTTGGCTAGTCCTGAATAAGATAGATCGCTTACTAGACGAAGAGTGCGAAAGCCACTGCCAAGCCATTATTGATGAGCTTGAATGGAAAGGCCCTACCTTTAAAATATCAGCCCTTAAAAAACAGGGGACTCAAAGTCTAATGTACGCCATTATGGATTTAGTAGAGCATCAACGGCAGGAAAAAAACAGTGAGCAGAAGTGATTTTGCTAATGCGAAGCGAATTGTCATAAAAATTGGCAGCTCCCTTTTGACCAGTGGCGGACTCGGTTTAGATAAACCAGCCATTGCAGCTTGGGTTGAGCAAATGGCAAAAGTCAGCCTGCAAAATAAAGATGTAGTACTGGTTTCTTCAGGCTCAGTTGCCGAGGGCATCAGTCGCCTAGGCTTAAAAAAACGCCCAACTACACTACACGAATTACAAGCAGCCGCATCCGTTGGCCAAATGGGGCTTGTCAGGGTTTTTGAAGATAACTTTCAAAAATACAACATCCATTCAGCCCAAGTATTACTAACCCACGACGACCTCTCTGATCGCCAACGATATTTAAATGCAAGGAGCACTCTATTAACCTTGCTTGATTTTGGTGTTATTCCCGTCATAAATGAGAACGATGCCGTTGCAACAGAAGAGATACGCTTTGGCGATAATGACACATTAGCTGCATTAGTTGCCAACCTTGTTGAAGCTGACTTATTAATTATTCTAACTGACCAAGCAGGGGTTCTTGATTCCGACCCAGGTATCAACCCAGATGCCAAATTAATCTCAACAGCTAGTGTAAACGCCCCCCTACTAGATGAAGTTGCAGGCGAAAGCCGCAGCGGCCTTGGGCGGGGCGGCATGTTTACAAAAATACGAGCAGCTCGACTCGCTGCTCGCTCAGGTGCCGCTACCGTTATCGCGTCAGGAGACGAAACAAATATCATTACTCGCGTTATCTCAGGGCAATCATTAGGCACCTATTTAATACCCGATATAGCTCCTTTAGCCGCCAGAAAGCAATGGTTAGCCGGACAACTACAACTAAAAGGGGCTCTTACCCTAGACGATGGCGCTGTTAATATTCTCAAAAATGCAGGAAAAAGCCTGCTTGCCGTTGGTGTTAAATCAATTAGTGGCGATTTTCAACGCGGAGACCTTGTTTCTTGCCAAACCGAAAAGGGTACTGAAATAGCTCGCGGGCTAGTCAATTACGGAGCCTGCGACTGCAAAAAAATATTAGGAAAAGCCAGTATAGAATTTGAAGATCTACTTGGTTATGCTGACGATTCCGAGCTTATCCACAGAGATAACCTGGTCATCGTTTAATTCTTTTACTTGTAAGCAAACAATGATGATCTAGGGGTGCCCGCCCTCGGCGCGAGGATAATTAAAAACTTCAGAGAAAAGAGCATTATTATATTCGCGCCGAGGGCGGACGCTCCTACAAAACACTGCACTTCGTGCCTCAGCACACCCTACATCAACTTGCTTAATTTAAGGGTATTAACTTAGAGTACCTAACAAGGTCATTCTTATGATATTCCTTACTTAAACAAATCTGCTGATTTATAAGAAAACATCAACACATACCCCCACCCCAGTATAAAACACACACCTCCTATAGGCGTAATCATTCCCAGCCACTTTGCACTTAATATAGCCAATAAGTACAAGCTCCCCGAAAACAATACAATACCACTAAACATTAACCAGCCAGCCCATTTTAAATGGTCAGATTCTGGTGATTGCAGCCTAAACACCGCAACCAAACCCAACCCTAAGGCGTGCCACATCTGATAGTCTACTGCTGTTTTATAGACAGCCATCATTTCAGCACTCATGATAGCTTTTAAGCCATGAGCACCAAATGCCCCCATCATCACACCTGTCAAACCACACAGCGCACTTAAAAACAGAAAATTTGTTCGCATTATTTTTCCTTCAATCGCGGCATAAGCTGCACTAAATTACAGGGTTTAGTTCTAAAATCTAACTGTGCTTTAATTAAATCATCCCACGCTGTTTTACAAGCTCCCGACGAACCCGGCAAACAAAATACGTAGGTACCATTAGCAACACCAGCTACCGCCCTTGATTGCATCGTTGATGTTTTTATATCCTGATAAGACAACATTCTAAAAACCTCCCCAAAACCATCGAGCACCTTATCCAGCAATGGCATAATGGCTTCTGGAGTCCCATCCCTGCCGGTAACTCCAGTTCCTCCAGTCGTCACAATTGCATCGACATTAGCCTCCACAATCCAATTAGAAATAACAGCTCTAATATGATACATGTCATCAGCTACAATCTTCTTATCAAAAACAGTGTGTCCTGCCTGCTCCACCCTCTCACTCAATATTTTTCCTGAAATATCATCCGCTTCCGTTCGGGAATCAGAAATAGTTAATACTGCGATATTCAGTGGCAAAAATTGCTTTTCTATACTCATTTTATTCCTTATTGCAATACTAGAAAAAAGGCCTCAGACCCGCGCTGAATATTGACCAATAGAGCCCGTCGCGGATCAGTCACTTGCTTAAGCTGCGTTAAATCACGCACCCTATACCGGTTTGCTGACACAATGACATCTCCAGGTCGTATACCACTCCGCCACGCATAAGATGCCTGCTTTATTTTTACAAACAGAACACCTTCCAGCTGATTATTCTCTGTAGCCGACAAAACTGTATCCTTCAACCCTCTATGCAGTTTACCACCCGCCAACACTACTTTTTGCGGCTGCCCAATCACTGCGGTAACAGTTTTTTCCACATTCCCTCGCACCAAATCAATTTCAACTTGCTCTCCAATCTGCAGTAAACCAACAATATTTCTAATCTCGTGACTGCCTTTAGCTTTCTTGCCATTTAAAGACACAATAATATCCCCAGGCTCTATTCCGGCAATCTCAGCTGCTGACCCTCCCTGCACCTTGCTAACAACAGCCCCTCGAGTACTTCTTAAATCAAAAGCCTCCACTAGCTCAGGGGTTAAATCCTGAGTCGTCACACCCAATAACCCCCTTTTAACCTCACCATGTTTAACCAGCACCTTTTTAAGGGTCATCACCATATTAGAGGGAATTGCAAAGCCAATACCAACATTACCCCCACTAGGTGCAAGAATAGCGGTATTCATACCAATAAATTCGCCTCGTAAATTAACCAATGCCCCCCCTGAATTCCCCGGGTTAATAGAGGCATCTGTCTGAATAAAATCTTCATACCCCTCTATCCCAAGCCCAGTTCGCCCTAATGCACTAACAATACCTGAAGTGACTGTTTGCCCTAAACCAAACGGGTTACCTATTGCAACGACAAAATCACCTACTCTTAATTTATTTGAATCTGCAATAGGTAGCTCAGTTAAATTATTCGCAGGAATTTGAATAACAGCCACATCAGCTTCAGGATCCGTACCCAGTAATATCGCCTTTAAGTTTCGCCCATCATTCAGCGTTACCATTATTTTATCTGCTTTATCAATAACATGATTATTAGTTAAAACATAACCTTTGTCTTTATCGATAATAACACCAGAGCCTAAACTATTTTTTTGCTGTTGCCTAGGCATTTTAAAAAAATGCCTAAAAAATGGATCCCTTAATAAAGGGCTATCCCTATGCTGTATATTTTTTGTAGTTGATATATTAACCACGGCAGGCATACTTCTTTCCAGCATTGGCGCCAGAGAAGGCAAGGCTTGCCCCCCTACATTAACCGGCAATCCAGCATAAGAAATACTCGACCCCAGAAAAATTAGAAAAAATATATTTAAAATGACAAGATATTTTTTTTTCATCAATGTTTCCATAATTTGTTTTTGAGACATAGACAACATTAATAACAAAATGTTTAATCTACTATAATATTTAAGGATAACTATTACTTAATACTCAACTACAGCAACCATTAGACAGCATACACCTACACCAGGTTGATACTTGTCAACACCACCATTGCACGAATTATACCCATACATTAAGATGGATTGAACAATTAACAAAAAAAGCCCTCTAAGCTTTAATGCCTTAGCAGATAATCAATTTTTTGACTAAACTAAGAAGCTACCCTCTTACTAAGGAATGCGCATGAAACAACTTCCCGATTTCTAACTTGTCTTTTTGCTCCAGATGGAATGATCTCATTCGTTACGTAGCTTGCTATGCGCCTCATGAGATCATTCCACCTGAAACAAAATCCTACGTTATAATTTCGGGAAGTTATTCCATACACGTTCCTAAACAGATATTAACCCTTGCCATTTTTAAATGACTGTAGACATTCAATCAAAAGAAGGAAAAATCATTCGCCGACTTATCCCTCTGTCAACCATACCAGCA
>JALSLS010000262.1 GCA_026988195.1 Methylomonas sp. | reverse complement strand
CCCCCGTTACCGCCGTGAAAGGGCGGTGTCCTAGGCCTCTAGACGATGGGGACTAAGACTTGTAAAAGTTAATTATCTCGAATCAACTTATCTTTTAAATTATAATTTCAATTACCCCCTCTGTCAATAAAAATATAATGAAAGCCATTACTACAGCTTATTTTAAAAATTAGACTCCCTTGCTACATAGAGGCACGGATCTTTAGCCCGCCTTTCATAATGCAGGCTAATAGACGGTGAAAGTGATAGTTTTTAGCTCTCCTCTGTTTGTAAAATAGGGGATGAGGGTGATTTTATTATAATAAAAATAAGAGCTTTACTATCAATACGTTATTTTTATACCCCCCCTCACCCCCTTGTTGCACATGGATGTAATAGTGTCGCATTAGGCAGGAGCCGATTGCGACCTTTTCCAAAGGGGGAGGTAAAAATATAATATTTTTACAGCCTCTAAGGAAAACTAGAACTCAGGTATCTCTATTTTGATTTCTTCGCCTTCTTAGCTTTTTTACTTCCTTTTACTTTAGAAAGTCGAATATCCTTTTTATTCTTTTTGACTGTTTTTTCACCAATACCTTTCACATTAGTCAGCTCATTAATGGTTTTAAACGCTCCATTCTGTTTTCTGTATTTAACAATAGCTTCCGCTTTTTTTATCCCAATGCCATTTAGCGATTGAGCAATCATTTTTGCACTTGCCTTATTTATATCTACAGGCGTAGCATAAGCATTTAAAGAGAAAAGCATCAATAACACTATAAATATTTTCATCTGAACATATCCTCTGCTGATAATAGTAAAGTTTTTAGGTGTAAAGTTCTGTATAAAAGCAACATAAGTTACACACTAGTTAATTCTAGCCAACCTTGCCCTCTTTACAATGGCTTAAACAGCTTTATTACGTGATCCATTTCAAAAAATTAACTCTTTCTTAACGCCTTCTTGCTAAAATCACTCAAACTTTATTAAAAAACTTATTTTTATGTCCGATCAAACTCAACAGCGCTTGGTTTTAATTGATGGCTCATCTTTTTTATTTCGTGCCTATCATGCCGTCCCACCTTTAAGCAGCCCCCAAGGTAAACCAACCAATGCGATTCATGGCGTATCCAATATGTTACGTAAATTACTGGCTACTCATAAAACAGAATATTTTACTGTTGTCTTTGATGCCCCAGGAAAAACTTTCCGTAACGACATGTATGATCAGTACAAAGCTAATCGCCCTCCAATGCCTGATGACTTAAGAGTTCAAATTGAACCCTTGCACAATCTTATTAGAGCCATGGGCATCCCTTTAATCATGGAGGACGGGGTTGAAGCAGATGATGTTTTAGGTGCCCTAGCCCAAGATGCCGCTAAAGCAGGCTTTAATGTTGTTATTTCAACAGGTGACAAAGATATGGCTCAGTTAGTCACTGAACAGATCACTTTAGAAAACACCATGTCTAACACTACCCTGGGTGTTGAAGGAGTTCAGGATAAATTTGGGGTTAAACCCGAACAAATTATCGATTACCTAGCATTAATGGGTGACACCTCCGATAATATTCCTGGCGTTCCTAAAGTCGGACCAAAAACAGCAGCAAAATGGTTGGGGCTTTATGGAACATTAGAAAACTTAATAGAAAATGCTGGAGAAATTAAGGGAAAGGTGGGGGAAAGCTTACGCTCTAACTTAGAGCAACTGCCTTTATCAAAAGCATTAACGACCATCAAATGTGACCTTAACTTACCCTACTCAATTGATGACCTAAAATGCCAATCACCCGACAAAGCGGAACTTAAACAACAACTAGAACAATTAGGTTTCTCATCATGGATTCGCATGCTTGATACTCCCAGTACACACAATACAACACCGCCGTCCTCCCCTGAAGAAAACAAAGAAAAAACCACCGAATTAAAAATAGATTATGAAACCATTCTAACTCAAGAGCGTTTTGATCACTGGTTAAAACAGCTTAATCAGGCTGATCTCTTTGCTTTTGACAGCGAAACCACCAGTTTAAATTACACCGATGCCGAAATTGTAGGCATTTCATTTGCTGTTGAAGCCGGAAAAGCTGCTTATATCCCTTTAGCCCATCACTATCCGGATGCGCCTATTCAACTTGACAGAGAAAATATCCTTAACAGCCTTAAACCCTTACTTGAAGACCCGTTAAAACAAAAACTAGGGCAAAACCTAAAATATGATGCCAATGTACTTGCAAATTATGATATTGCAATAAAAGGCATAGCCCACGATACCATGCTGGAATCTTATGTTTTTAATAGCACTGCCACTAAA
>JALSLS010000261.1 GCA_026988195.1 Methylomonas sp. | reverse complement strand
CAGGCCGTTAAAAATAGAGATGCTGTACAAATAAGTAATATTTTTTTCATAGATTAGTCTGTTTAAGTATAAGTAGTGGGGGTTATTTCTTTCATTGCTTGAGCGATCCATGCCTCAGCTTCAGAGTTGATGTCTTTGGCTTGTTTGTCAGTTGATTCAATCGCTAGACCTATTTTGACGGTAATTGTTCCAGGGTACTTTAAAAAACTATACCTTGGCCAGAATTCACCTGCATTATGAGCTATAGGGATAACGGGATAAGCTGATTTTTCAGCGAGCATGGCTCCGCCAATATTAAATTTTTTATTTTCGCCTGGCGCGGCACGGGTTCCTTCTGGGTAAACAATCACCACCAAGCCTTCATGTAAACGCTCAACCCCTTGCTTTATTAAGGTACGTAAGGCATCTCTGGGTTTTTCTCTATCAATTGCGATAGGCTTCAATGACGATAAAGCCCAGCCAGCAATGGGGATTTGGGTTAAAGATTTTTTTAATACAGCTGTCTGCATGGGTAAAAATAAGCGTGTTGCTAATGTTTCCCATGCTGACTGATGTTTACAAAGAACGATATAAGCCTGGTCTTTTGGCAGGTTTTCTAAACCTTCAATTTTGTAGCTAAGTTCACAGGTTATTTTTAAAACATAGATAAGGGAAGTCGGCCAAAGGTTGGCAATTTTGTAACGTAATGAGAATGGAAGTACGCTACAAAGTATAACCAGTGGCCCAAAAATAAGTAACGATAGAAAAATATAAATAAAAAATATGCTGGAGCCAATATAAACTCTTAAACTATTTTTCTGAGATGATAAATTTTGCTGCGGCATAAAGATCCTCAAAAATGGGAGTATTAATATCAGGGTTATTATTTAAAGTATTTTGTCCTTTACCTGTTTTGACTAGCATCGGTTTGGCGCCTGCTGCAATGGCCGCCTGAGCATCGCCTACCTTATCACCAATAAAATAAATATTAGTTAAAGATAAGTTATTTTGTTCGGCAAAAGTATTTAATAAACCTGGTTTAGGTTTGCGGCAGTCGCAATGATCATTCGGCCCATGAGGACAATAAAAAATAGCATCAATTATTCCACCTTTTTCAGCGGTTAATTGATGCATTTTTTGATGTATTTTCTCTAGGACCGCTTCATCATAATAGCCTCTGCTTATACCGGATTGATTGGTTATCACAATGACTTTATAGTCATGCTTATTTAATAAAGCAATGGCTTCAAGGCTACCTGCAATAGGATGCCACTCCTCTGGTGACTTAATATAGTCATCAGAGTCATGGTTAATCACCCCATCACGGTCTAATAACACATAGGCTTGTGTCATTACTGCAGTTTAGAGATGTCAGCAATTTTAAGGAACTGACTTGATAACATGGACAATAAAGCCAAGCGGCTAGCTCGTAACTCCAAATCCTCAGTATTGACCATAACATTATCAAAAAAAGCATCAACATCATTTTTTAGTTGAGCAAGGCGGGTTAAGGCTGCCTGATAATCCTTTTTATCTAATAAGGGCTGAATGGCTAGTGCAGATTCTTGTGCTGCTACATGTAAGGTTTTTTCTTGTTCTTCAATCAAAGCACCGATTGAATCAGCAGCTTTAGTTTCAGACTTTTTCAGAATATTAATAATTCGTTTGTTGGCTGCCGCTAAACTTTCCGCTTCGGGCAAGGCTCTAAATTCTTTAACAGCCTGTAAGCGCTGAATAAAATCTAAAGGTTTGGTGGGCTTGACTGAAATAACCGCATCAAATTCATCCGCAGTATGACCACGATCCAAGCAATAACCTTTTAGGCGATCAAAAACAAAATCAGTGACTAATTGCTGTGTTTTTGCTTTATCAAAATTATGACTGAATTGGGCTAAAGCAACATTGATTAAATCAACAATATCCAAGTTCAAGTTATTTTCAATAATGATTCTAAGTGAGCCTAAGGTTGCACGTCTTAGAGCATAGGGATCTTTATCACCGGTTGGGATTAAATTAGCACTAAAAATACCGCTTAGAGTGTCAATTTTTTCAGCCAGTGAAAGAATTTGCCCCGTCACACTAGCAGGTGTTGGACTCCCTGATTGTTTGGGAAAATATTGCTCTTCAATCGCAATAGCCACCTCGGTAGGTTCATTATCTGCAAGGGCATAATAACGCCCAATAATACCTTGTAGGCTGGCAAATTCACCGACCATATCGGTCATTAAGTCTGTTTTAGCTAAATAAGCTGCGCGTTTGGCTAAAGTTGTATTGGCGTTTAGGTGGCGGGCAATGTATTCAGCTAGCTTTTCTACACGCTTAGTTT
>JALSLS010000260.1 GCA_026988195.1 Methylomonas sp. | reverse complement strand
CGGGTTAAAACCTTTACGTAAAAGTCTGCTCAAGAGTATAAGGCAACTGGCAATAAATAACCCACCCAGATTGCGTAGATTTTTTGTTTCTGATCAAACTATCTCAAGAGGCGCATAGCCAGATACGGTCGCAACCAGCATCCTGCTTCGAGCGACACTTGCACATCCGTGTGCTTCGTAATGATTGAGATAGTTTGAGCAGGGATAAAAAAGCCAGTAAGGTGGGTGGGTTATTTGTTGTTGGTTGCCTAAGGTAACCGGTATCTTTTTGCTCCAGATAGAATGATCTCATTCGTTGTAACCGTTCAGTCCCCCTCTTTGGAAAAGAGGGGGTAGGGGAGATTTTATTAGACAAATCCCCCTCAATCCCCCTTTTTCAAAGGGGGAGGTGAACGGTTACCATTCGTTGCGTAGCTTGCTATGCGCCTCATGAGATCACTCCACCTGAAACAAAAATTCTACGTTATAATTTCGGGAAGTTATTCCATACACGTTACTTAATGGGGACTTCAATAATAAAATTTGCACCATCATCGTCATTGAAAGCATACAATTTACCCTGCATATTATTTTCGACAATCATTTTTGACATATAAAGGCCAATTCCTGTCCCTTTACCCTCTTCTTTTGTGGTGAAATAAGGGTCATATATTTTGTTAATAATGTCTAACATAATCCCGCCAGCATTATCTTTAAAGGTAATGTTAATCCCGTTAGG
Source organism: Methylomonas sp. (assembly GCA_026988195.1). Taxonomy (GTDB): domain Bacteria; phylum Pseudomonadota; class Gammaproteobacteria; order Methylococcales; family Methylomonadaceae; genus QPIN01. The sequence continues at coordinate 1,634 of JALSLS010000260.1, read as the reverse complement.
GATATGATAAACCGAAATTTTAATAGTGGGGGATGCTATACGTCGCTCAATAAAGGTATCTTTTGCATTATTAAGTAGGTTGAGGACAACTTGGGAAAATTCACCCTGAAAACCTTTAATATTTATATTGTCTTCACAGTCTATAATAATTTTAATATTATTATTTTTAAATTGAGCATCGACTAAGCTAATAGTGCTGTTAATGGATTCATTAATATTAAAGAATTCCATTTGTTTGCTTGGCTTAAAAAAATTACGAAAATCATCAATGGTAGTCGACATTTTGTTGATTAAACGTTCTGATTTTTTCATGCTTTGCATCATGGTTTGATCATCTAATTTCCCTAGTTGGTGATTTATACTTTGATTTTGTAATACAAGGCTTAATGCATTTAAAGGTTGCCGCCACTGATGCGCAATAGCTCCAATCATTTCACCCATTGCAGCCAGGCGAGATTGGTGGATTAATAAGCGCTCTTGTTCTTGACGGTGGGTAACTTCTTCTTTTACTTTTTTATCAAGGTTTTTATTTAAGGCATCTAAATCTAAGGTTCTTTTTTTTACTTCTTGTTCTAGTTGCTGGTTGTAATTTTCCAGTTTTATCTTGGATTGCTCTAATGATTCAACCATTTGGTTAAAACTATTTGATAAAGCTCCGATTTCATCATGCCGGTTGATGGTAGATCGAACATTTAGGTTTCCAGCAGAAACCTGTGTGGCAAGATTACTAAGAATTGAAACCGGGCGTGTTACCCAACGAGCGAAAAAGAAACCAATAAAAATAATGAGGGTCATGGCGATACCGGAGATATAAATTAATTTAAAATACATCGCCTTAATATAAGTATTATATTCATCCGTGGTAAATTCAATATGTAACCAGCCCCATTTTATACCTGAAAATTCAATAGGGTATACAAAGTGATAACCTTGGCTCTGATTTTCTCCTTGCCTAATCTTATATTCGATTTTGTCCGATTGCATCTGAGTTAAACTTGAATCAGGTGAGTCTAAAACACGCCAGCCAGATTGGTCAACCCAAATGGTATTTCCACGTAAAGGCGCGACTGCTACGAAATTTATACTTTTATTGTTTTTGAGTACTTCGACGTTATGCTCAACAATAAACCCAAAGTCATTAGTAATCACAGCATCTGAACTTGCTTGAATAATAGAGCGAGAAACTGTAACACCTTGAGTGTACATGATCTTTTGTAGGGCTTCTTTTTGCATAGGAATAATCATATAAGCAATAAACAGCATAATAACTAAAACCAAACTGGCAAAAAGCATGAAAACTTTTAAAAAAATTCGATTTCTAATTTTTACAGGCATAGCAATATCATTTTTTAATTAAGGCTTAGTCGCTTTTTATTTTGTTTATCAAGAATAGGGGGGCTAATGATTCTACTGGGCGTGTTCTTAGGAATGGGCTCGGAATAAGGTGGACAAAAAGACTAGCTAGTTGCTCAAGTTATTTCGTGTACGCTCCTTAGGAACAGGTATTATCTAATCTTCGCTCCTTATTTATGGGTATGCTTTTTTTTGAGGCCTAGGTACTCATCATATAAAGTATTAAATTCATCTAAATAGCTCACCTTACAAGTTTTAATATCTGTGGTATGGAAAACTTG
>JALSLS010000259.1 GCA_026988195.1 Methylomonas sp. | reverse complement strand
GACAGCAATAAGGCCATCTGGGGTCACTTCTCCACCTGTCATTCTAGGAACAACAGAATAGGTACCATCTTTTTGCATATTAGCTAAGAAAGTATCATTGGTGTCTTGCAGGCTAAGGTGCTCTTGTTTAAGAATATAGTCATTCCAGTAAGAGGCTAAGATTGAACCGACTGCTTGTTTACAAATCTCACAGCCATTGCCCCCGTTGCCGTGTTTCTCAAGTAATGTGTCAAAGGTTTTAATATCTTCGACCATAATGATGTTATATAAATCACGACGGGTATGGGAAAAGTGTTCACATATATCGGTATTAACCGTGATCCCTGATTTTTCTAGTTCGCTGTCTAATACTGATTTTAATAAGGCTGCACAACCACCACAACCCGTTGCCGCTTTAGTTTCTGCTTTTAAAGAGGCCATTGAGGAGCAGCCATTTTCAACCGCTGAACAGATTTGGCCTTTAGTCACATCAAAACATGAACAAATTTGTGCAGAAGCAGGTAGGGCATCAGGACCTAAACCAACTGATTCATCAGAACGACCGGGGATAATTAAAGAGTCAGGGTGTTCAGGTAAATCAATACTGTTTAATGCGTACTGTAATAAAGTACCGTAACCTGAAGCATCACCTACTAGCACTGCACCCAGTAATTTCTTTTTATCATGACTGACAACTAGGCGTTTGTATATTTCATCTGCACCATTTTGGTATGTGTAGACTAAGGAGCCTTTAGTTTCTGCATGGGCATCGCCGATACTGGCAACATCAACCCCATTTAATTTTAATTTGGTGCTCATGTCGGCACCTTCAAAGGGGATAAGTTGGCCCGCAAGGTCTGCAACAACTGTTCGCCCCATGCTGTAGCCTGGGGCTACTAAACCAAAATTTTGTTCTTTCCAGACCGCACACTCGCCAATTGCATAAATATCAGGGTCTGAAGTTTTACAGTGATCATCAATAACAATGCCACCCCGTGCGCCTACTTCTATTCCACTGGAACGGGCTATTTCATCTCTTGGGCGAATACCGGTTGAAAATAATACAATATCAGTTTCTAATTCTGAGCCATCAGCAAAGATTAATTTATGCTGGCATTCATCACCCTCTGCAATTTTTCGAGTGTTTTTACCGGTGTGTACGGAAACACCTAAAGCTTCAATTTTTTGAGTCAGCATTCCAGCGCCACCATCATCTAGCTGTGCTGGCATTAAACGAGGAGAAAACTGTACAACATGAGTTTTAAGATTTAAATCTTGTAGTGCTTTAGCTGCTTCTAAGCCTAGTAAGCCGCCTCCGATAACCGCACCTACTTTGGCTGATTTAGCCGCTTCAGTCATGGCTTCTAAATCTTCAATAGTACGATAAACAAAACAGTTTTGACGATCATGTCCTTCAACGGGGGGAACAAAAGGGTATGAGCCTGTTGCTAATACTAATTTGTCATAGCTTATGGCAACACCTTTAGCGGAGGTGACAAATTTATTGCGAGTATCAATCTCTACTGCTTTGTCGTCAAGGTGGATTTTGATATTGTTATCTTCAAAAAAACCTTCAGTAACCATAGATAAGTCTTCTGCTGATTTTCCAGAAAAGAACTCAGTTAAATGTACACGGTCGTATGCAGGCCGAACCTCTTCGCAGAAAGTCACAATCTCATAATTACCTTTGATATCACTGGCAACCAGATTTTCTAAGAAATTATGCCCCACCATACCGTTACCAATAACAACTAAGGTTTGCTTTTTGCTCATGCTATCCTCTAAATTTAAATGCGTAAATCTTATGAATATAATAAGCATATAGTGTGCCACACTTCAAGTGCTTGTATTGTATTATTTTAAGAAGGTTTTAGAAGATATAAACGAGTTTTTGCACTCTTATGGTGCAGGGTAGTGGGTGGGGGGTGCTTTATGAGCATAAATGGAATGTTTTTAACTTGTTATACTTTCAACTAGGGGCTTATTTTGGTACGTTGGGCTCTAAAAAGAGCTAAGTTGTATGCTCGAAAGTATGCTGCATGGGAAATTAGATAAAATAAATATTTTGGTCTGCTTATTGCTTAAGCTAATTACTAAAGTGTTGAAGCACACTCCAAATTATTAATTAGATCATAAAAGAGGAAATACAATGTCCTATTTAGAACCCACTGAATTTGTAACCAAAATGGTTGATGCTGGTGAAGCTAAAGTTTACATGTCAACCAAGGATACCTTGATTCGTGCGTTTATGGCGGGTGCAACACTCGCTCTTGCGGCTATATTTGCAATTACTGTTGCGGTAAAAACTGGCTCTCCTTTATTAGGCGCTGTTCTTTTTCCTGTTGGATTCATTATGTTGTATTTAATGAAGTTTGATTT
>JALSLS010000258.1 GCA_026988195.1 Methylomonas sp. | reverse complement strand
CAATTTGCTGTTTAAGGTATTTAATATGTGGGTTTTCGGTATCAGCTAGTTGGGTTTGTAGTGCGGGTAAAATATCTAGCGTGTTACGCAATACAATAAGATCACGCGGACGAGCAGATTTTAATGCAATACGTGAACTGATTCTTTCTATATCACCGACTTGCTGTAGACTTTGTTGAATATCTTGATACAACTGATCCTGCAAAAAACTGCTAATACAAGCATAGCGCCCGTTTAAAATAATATGTGAGCGAAGAGGGCGGTTAATCCAACGTCTTAAACAGCGGCTCCCCATAGCTGTTGAGGTTTTATCCAGCACTCCAAACAAAGTGAATTTTAGTTGTCCGCTAGGATGGGTATCTAACTCTAAATTTTTTCGGCTAGAAGCATCCAAAGCAATGCTGTCGTCACTGTGTTCAACTGAAATACCTTGAATATGAGGCAGAGCGCTTTGCTGAGTATCTTTTACATATTGCAATAAGCAGCCCGCGGCACAGATAGCATTAGGTAAATGTTCACAACCAAAGCCCCCTAGATCATGTGTTTTAAATTGCTTTAAGATAAGTTGGGTCGCGCTTTCAAGTTCAAAATGCCAAGGGGGTCTTTTACATAAGCCACTGAGTTGTTTTAATGCACTGGGTAAAGTAAGGTCTTCACTAAATAATAATTCAGCGGGGTTAAGACGTTCAATTTCACTTAATAACTGTTCTTCAGATTTAACTTCTTGCAACACAAATTTGCCACTGCTCAAATCGAGACAAGCAATACCATAGCCTTGTGCTGAAGTGCTAATGGCGACTAAAAAATTATCTTTACGGTCTTCTAGCAGAGCCTCATCTGTTACAGTGCCAGGGGTAACCGTTCGTACTACTTTACGTTCAACAGGCCCTTTACTGGTAGCAGGGTCACCAATTTGCTCGCAGAAAACAATTGATTCACCTTGTTTAATAAGTCGTGCTACGTAACCCTCTGCTGCATGATGAGGCAGCCCAGCCATTGGAATGGGCTCACCATTAGATTTTCCACGGCTAGTTAGGGTAATATCTAAAAGCTCGGCTGCTTTTCTTGCATCGTCAAAAAATAATTCATAAAAGTCCCCCATACGATAAAAAACTAAAGTATCAGGGTGTTGAGATTTGATGCGTAGATATTGTTGCATCATGGGAGTATGTTGGGTGGAATTATTATTTTTTATAGGCATACTAATATTCTACCAAATAACCGGTTTAAAAAATGAATAAGCATATAATTAAGTTATCAAAACAATTAGGGCAGGCACTAAAACAGCAGGGTTGGGTGATGGCAACTGCTGAATCATGTACAGGTGGGGGTATAGCCCAAGCTATAACAGAAGTGCCTGGAAGTTCAGTTTGGTTTGATCGTGGCTTTGTAACGTATAGTAATCAGGCCAAAGAAGAAATGTTGCAAGTTAAGCAAAGCACTTTAGAGCAGTATGGAGCAGTAAGTGAACAAGTTGCCAAGCAAATGGTTGAAGGGGCTTTGCTTAATAGTCATGCGGATTTGGCAGTTTCTGTAACGGGGATTGCGGGGCCTGGTGGTGGGTCAGAATCAAAACCTGTGGGGACGGTTTATATTGCATGGGGAATTGGTCAGTTGCTTGAATGTCATCATTATAATTTTTTAGGATCCAGAGAGAGTGTTAGACAGCAGACAGTTTTAGCGGCATTAAAGCATTGTTTGCTAGTTTGTTAGGAAAATCCTTGATTTCACTTTGTTCCATCAAGGCTACGGAATAAGGTATGCATCTTTAAAATGTAACTGTTTTTGAATGAAATATACTTAATTTAAGTATATTTGCACTATAATAACCATTTATAAACATTTTTTTATGTTTGTAGGCGTTTTTAAATAGTCGGTATTTATATGAATCAAAATAAAATAGGTCTTGCATGGATCAAACAGCAATTTATGCTTGATGATATTAAAATTGATACCGAATGTTTTTGCGCAAAAATTTCCTCAATCAACAAAGAAGATGTGCAATGCCATCTCTACCCAGAATCTTACCGTCCTAAGGACACCGTCGTTGACCAATTAAAATTTTCACTAAAATATGAGTCATTGAATCTTCGCTGCTTATCAGGCTTATTCAAGAAACCTAATATTGATAAAGAGATTGAAAAAGCTTTAGTTTTAAGTCCAAATAGTAAATACAACAGATTGATAGGCTTTTATTATGAGTTTTTGACAAAAAAACCACTCCAGACACAAAAATTACTGACAGGTAATTATGTCGATGCTGTTAATAAAAACAACTATTATGTTGCACCCAGTATAAAAGAAAAAAAGTTTCGTGTTAATAACAACTTAACGGGGAATGGCATGCTAAGCATGCTAGTTCATAGA
>JALSLS010000257.1 GCA_026988195.1 Methylomonas sp. | reverse complement strand
AGAACTGAATGGTGCTCAATGGGCGCAAGAAAATGATAATAGAGTGACACGGGTAGGGGCTTTTATAAGGAAGGTAAGGTTAGATGAGTTACCTCAAATATGGAACGTATTTCGAGGCGATATGAGTTTTGTGGGTCCTAGACCTGAGCGCCCTAAATTTGTTGATCAATTTGATAAAAATATACCTTATTACCGAAAAAGGCATCGTGTAAAACCAGGGATAACAGGTTGGGCTCAATTATGCTACCCCTATGGCGCTAATGAATACGATGCTATCCAAAAGCTACAATATGATTTGTACTATGTGAAAAATTATAGTTTGTTTTTAGATCTTACCATTATCATTCATACGATTGAAATTGTTCTTTGGGGAAAAGGCGCAAGATAATATAGTTGTGGATATTTGGCTTATTTATGTCATAAAAACACTGGTATTACCTGTTTCCAGTTTGTTGATTTTATCATTTTATGGTTGTTTTTATGTATTGAAAAATAAAGGCAGTGGAGGAGTGCTTTTAGTTGTGCCTCTATTGTGTTTATTTCTATTAACTTTACCGGTTGTTGCCGTTTTTTTGGGGCAGCTCCAGCAAAAATATCCTGTCTTAAATTATTCCGTTTTAAAAGATATTAAACCTCAAGTTATAGTGGTACTTGCGGGTGGAGTTATAAGCTTCGCTCCAGAATATGAAGCTAATATGACAGTGAACACTCGAACATTAGTAAGAGCTAGGTATACTGCCTATTTGGCTAAAAAAACCAAGTTACCTGTGTTAACGAGTGGCGGTAGTGTGTTTGGAAATAGTGATAAAAGTGAGGCTAGTATTTTAGCCTCTGTACTGAGAGATGAGTTTAATGCACCGGTAACATGGATGGAGACGCACAGCAGAAATACGGCTGAAAATGCACTTTATTCTCAAAAAATATTAGCAAAAGAGCATATTCAGCGGATTGTTTTGGTGACACATGCTATTCATATGAGTCGAGCTGTTGAGCAATTTAAGCGTGTGGGGATGACAGTAATTCCTGCACCGACCTCCTTATTCCCAAACTCCAAGCTTGATATATTTTCTTTTTTACCTTCAGCAAGTGCTTTGGAAATGAGTTCTATGGTCATTCATGAATGGTTAGGTGGAATATGGTATGGGTTAAAATATAATGATTTATGAGTATAAGGCTATGAGAATATTAAGTATTATTTTTTTAACTGGTTTATTACTAGCTTTGCCTTCTTATGCTGACCAAGTAAAACTATTGTCAGTTAATGATGGAGTAAACTCAAAAAACCAAGTAGCACTTGAGTTTACTTTGTCTAATAAAACAACATATAAAACTTTTTTTCTGCCTAATCCGCAGCGTTTTGTGGTTGATTTTGACCGTACCACTTTATCCGAAGGTGTAAAACTCTCTGCTAATAAGCCTCAGTATATTAATGCCGTACGTTCAGCAAGATTAGGTGAAGATGGTTTAAGAGTTGTGTTTGATTTTAAACAGGAGATTACACTTAATAGTGAAACTGTTAAATCTGAATTTTTAGATAATAGCCATTTAATTTTAAGTTTTAATGTTGGCTCAGTGCTAGATACTGTTTTATCAGCTTCAACTATAAAAAGTGATGTAGCCGAGCCTTCATCTTTTTCTGCTCTTGAAAAAAAGGTAGCGTTAAATAAAACTCAAAAAATTAGTTCTAATACAATAAAGAAAGATTTTTTTTCTGATTGGGAGTTTTCAGGAAAAGTAAGTTTTGAAGAGTTAGGTTTTTTTCAGCAAAGTTTAAGTCCTAAGCAACATCAGAATTACATATCAGGTGCAATTGAACCTGAAATATATCGTGAATGGGATGATGGAAAGCAAAGTTTTACTTTCTCCCCCTTTTTTAGATATTCTCAGTATGATAATCGCCGCACCCACTTTGATATTCGTGAGTTAACTTGGCTATTAGCTGAGGACGATTGGGAGTTGCGGGTTGGTTTTCGTAAAGTGTTTTGGGGGGTTGCTGAAGGTCTGCATTTGGTTGATATTATTAATCAAACTGACCTCATTGAAAATACAGATACAGAGGACAAGCTTGGTCAGCCCATGATTAATTTAGCACTAATCAGAGAATGGGGTACGCTAGATCTATTTGTTTTACCTGGGTTTAGAGAGCGTACTTTTCCTGGGCAAGAGGGCAGGCTAAGAACTATTCCCGAAGTCAGTGTAGGTGACGCTGAATTTGAACATTATGGGTTTGAAAAGCATATGGCTTATGCAATACGGTGGTCGCACGCTATTGGTGATTGGGATGTGGGGTTGTCTCATTTTTATGGTACAAGTCGTGAGCCTGTTTTCAAACCTCTGATTTCTCCTGCGGGTTCTGTATCGTTAATACCTTATTATGACTTAATCAATCAAACGGGGCTAGATCTACAATTAACCTACGAAGACTGGATTTTTAAGCATGAAGGGATTGTACGATCTGGCCAAGGTAATGCCTTTTATGCAATGACCACAGGGGTTGAATATACTTTATTTGACCTTTTTAGTACTGGGTTGGATTTGGGTTTAGTGGTTGAATATATGTATGATACACGAGGTGAGAATAATTTCTTAGCGCCTTTTCAAGATGATATTCTAACCGCAGTTCGTTTTGGCTTTAATGATATTCAAAGTACTGAAATTCTAGCCGGTGTACTATTCGATCGTACCAATAACACTAAGTTTTATAATATTGAAGCGAGTCGGCGATTTGGTGATAGTTTTAAAGTTGATATAGAATTTCGCTTATTTAGTGATGCGCCTGCAAATGATCCTAGTTTTATATTTCGCGATGATGATCATGTAAGAATGGAAATTTCTTATCATTATTGATGGAAGTCTGAGTCTGGTAATCTAAAAACAGTTGATTTAATTGAACCGTTAGGATAAAGATAAAAAATTCTGTAGCCAGGCTTATTCTCGTCAACTGTATAATCAGAGCTCAGTGGTTTAAATTGAAAGCAGGTAGATGGCGTTCCTAGTATTAATTTATTATCTTTGATAGATTGCATTTCCTGATGGATGTGACCACAACTGATCGCTTTAACTTGTGGGTGGTTTTTAAGTAGTGAAAAAAGCGCATCGCTATTTTCAATAGTCATGGTATCCATCCATAAGCTGTGTGTCGGAATGGGGTGGTGATGTAAAGCAATAAGCGTATTTAATTCAGGTTGTTTTTCTAATGCACTGCTTAAATAGGTAAGTTCAGATGAGGCTAGAGAGCCTCCGCTAGCATTAGGCTTTTTACTGTTAAGGCTAATGATTTGCCAATCTTTAAATTGTATTTGTTTAGTACAATTCACTTGGTCGCCATTGATGATTTGTAACATCAACTCAAAGTCGTCATGATTCCCAGGTAAACAAATAGTCCGTGTTGGGTATTCTTTAAGGCTTTGGTAAATTCTCTGATAACTTGATGGTGTTGGTGTTTGGGCTAAATCCCCAGTGACTAAAAGTAAGTCTATATTGCTATAAGTAGAGTGTATATGGCGAAGTACCTGTTTAAAGGTTTGTTCAGTATCTACCCCCGCCATTATTTGGCCTGATTCGGCAAGAATATGCAAGTCTGTAATTTGCAGGACTGTTAAAGGTGTATCCATTTTAAATTTTTTTACACAAAACTTTAGAGTTTCTCTTATAGTTATAAAATTCTTTACGTTGCTCGGGTAAGGCCTCAATATCGGTTGGCTTAAAGCCACGCTCTATAAACCATTGCATGGTTTGGGTGGATAAAACAAATAATATATTGAGCTGTTGTTTTTTGGCCTTTTCCAGCAAATGTTCTAGTAAGTTGTTACCTCTGGCAGATTTTTGGTAGTCCGGGTGTATTGCAAGGCAAGCGATCTCAGCTGATTTATTATCTTGCATTAAGTGATATGCGGTACATCCAATAATTAAGCCATCACGTTCAATGATAATGTAATCATTTATTTCCATTTCTAGCTTTTCTCTAGAGCGTTTAACCAGAAAGCCTTGTCGCTCAAGAGGTTTGATCAACTCCAGTATGCCTGCAATATCATCTAAAGTGGCGGGGCGAATTGACTCAAAAGGGGTGGCGCTGATAAGTGTACCTGCGCCATCTCGAGTAAAAAGTTCTAATAATAATGCACCGTCAATTTTTCGGTTAATTAAATGTACGCGATTAACGCCATGCTGACAACTTTGTATGGCAGCGGTTAAAGAGCTGTTGAGAGATTGCTGTTGAAGTAATAATTTAGCTTCAGAAGTGGTCATTTGGTGAATTAAAGATTGATTCTTGGTACAGCTATGTTCGGTTAGAAGGATTAATTTCTCTGCTTTTAAAGCGATAGCGACCTCGGTTGCGACGTGTTCTGCTGCCAGGTTGAATACTTCGCCGCTGGGTGAATAGCCAATAGGTGAAATCAATACCACGTTATCTTGATCCAACTGCTGGTGAATGGCAAGGTGATCAATGCGGCGTACTTGCCCAGTGTGTTGGTAGTCAGTACCTTCAATAATACCCATAGGTTTGGCAATAATAAAATTACCGGAGGCAACTTTTATTTTTGCACCAGCCATAGGTGAGTTAGCAAGCCCCATGGAGAGTAATGCTTCGATTTCTACACGGACTAAGCCCGCAGCTTCTTTAACAGATTGCAGGGCTGGATCATCTGTAATTCTTAGGTTTTTATGAAAGTTAGAGCTTATTCCATGCTGTTTAAGGCGTGAATCAATTTGAGGACGAATCCCGTGGATTAAGACCAAGCGAATGCCAAGGCTTTTTAATAGGGAAAAATCATGGATTAGGTTGTCAAAATTTTCCATAACCATTTCACCACTAAAGAAAATGACAAAAGTTTTGTTGCGGTGAGCATGGATATAGGGGGCAGAATCTCTAAACCAGGTTACAAAATGAGTGGGTGTAATTGGCATAGTTAGATGAGA
>JALSLS010000256.1 GCA_026988195.1 Methylomonas sp. | reverse complement strand
TCCACCCTATATTTCTAATTGTCAGTAACGGCACCAGTAGATGCAGAGCTAACTAATTTTGCGTACTTAGCAAGTACACCACGAGTATATTTGGGTGCAGGTTGTTGCCATTTTTCTAGGCGTTGAGTGATTACGCTATCATCTAAATGCAAGGTCAGTTCTTTTGTTTCGGCATCTATAGTGATTTTATCACCATTTTCAACAATCGCTAAAGCACCTCCAACATAAGCTTCAGGGGTGATATGTCCAACAACAAAGCCATGGGTTCCACCCGAAAACCGTCCGTCAGTAATTAAGGCAATGTCTTGTCCTAAACCTTTTCCCATAACAGCAGAGGTTGGTGAAAGCATTTCTCTCATGCCTGGCCCACCTTTAGGGCCTTCGTAGCGAATAACAATAATGTCACCTTTAACAATGCCACCATTAAGGATGCTTTGCAGGGCTTCTTCCTCAGCGTCAAACACTTTAGCTGAACCGGTAAAAACTAAGCCTTCTTTACCTGTGATTTTAGCAACAGAACCTTCAGTGGCTAGATTCCCGTATAAAATGGCTAAATGACTATCTTTTTTTATAGGGTTGTCTAGTGGTCTAATTATATCTTGCCCTTCAGGATAGGGTTTAACATCAGCTAGGTTTTCTGCTAATGTTTTACCCGTCACGGTTAAACAGTCACCGTGTAATAAGCCGTGGTCTAATAAAGTTTTCATTAAGGGTTGAATGCCACCAATTTCTATTAGCTCAGCCATTTGATAGCGACCACTAGGCTTTAAGTCGGCAAGCATAGGTACATTAGCTCCGATACGAGTAAAGTCATCCAATGTAATATCAATTTTAGCAGTATTTGCCATGGCAATCATATGCAGTACGGCGTTGGTTGAGCCGCCTAAAGCAATGATCATGGTTATGGCATTTTCAAATGCTTTTTTTGTCATAATATCACTAGGCTTGATATCATTTTTTAATAACTCAAGAACCGCAGCACCAGCACGTTCACAATCAATACGTTTATCTTCAGAAGTAGCCGCTTGAGCTGAGCTGTTTGGTAAACTCATACCTAGGGCTTCAATAGCAGATGCCATGGTATTAGCTGTATACATACCACCACAAGAACCTGCCCCAGGAATTGCTTTTTCTTCAATAGCGGCTAGTTCAATATCGTCAATTTTATTGTTAGCTCTTGCTCCAACCGCTTCAAAGACAGAAACAACATCAAGTTTTTTGTTTTTATGGCAGCCTGGTAAAATAGTGCCTCCATACACAAAGATAGCAGGGCGGTTTAAGCGTGAAATTGCAATCATACATCCAGGCATGTTTTTATCACACCCGCCAATAGCGACAACACCATCAAAGCCCTGACAGCCTACAACAGTTTCAATAGAATCAGCAATCACTTCACGGGAGACTAAAGAGTATTTCATACCCTCTGTGCCCATAGAAATACCATCAGAGATGGTGATTGTATTAAAAATCACTGCTTTACCATTAGCCTCATCAACCCCTTTTGCCGCATTATCAGCAAGGTCATTGATATGCATATTACAAGGTGTGACCATACTCCATGTAGATGCAATACCAATTTGAGGTTTTTTGAAATCTTCATTCTTAAAGCCTACAGCATGTAACATTGCACGACTTGGTGCACGTTCCATACCATCAACAACTAAAGACGAAAAGTGACGAGTGTTATTATCACCTGAATTTGCCATGTGAAATTTTCCTAAATATATATGATTTGAAAAGGCTGGGCTAAAGTAGCGCGTGCTCTTTTAGCCTTTAGTCTTGTGTCTGTTGTTAAAATGTATCCCAATTACTGGTTTTTCTGCGCCAGCTTAATTTCGGTAAAATGAACCCTAAAATCACCCCAAATAAAGACAGTATTCCCCCATATAAAAACCAGTCCTGATTGGCACTATCTTTAAGCATTTGGTTTTCATGTGAAACTTCTTTTAACTCATTACTTAATGTAATTATTTTTTTTCTAGACTGATCTCTATCATGCTTTAACTGTACTGCGTTTGCAGCTGTTTGGCGTAAATCATTGAGTTCTTTGCTTAATTGGTCGCGTTCTTGAGAGAGTGCTTGGTTGGAACTAAGTGTGTCATTGTTATTACCTTTTAATTGGGCAAGTTCTTGTTTGATTAACTCAGACTCTTGCTGCAAAGTTTCTAATTTTTTATTTGCTTTATTTAGGTACCATTTACTAATAGGCTTGTTTAATGTATGTCTGGTTAATATATAACCTTCAACACCACTACTGGTACGCACCTTGCTGTAATGGGTATTGTTATTTTGCTTGAGAAGGGTTAAAGCCGTACCGCTAGGTAGCATTTTTAGAATTTTACTGCGGTTACTTTCACTGCTTCTAAGGGTAAATTTCATGCTATCTGTCACATAGACAGTTTTTGCATGAACTGCAGGGTTGAAACACAGTAGCGTAATTAAGCCGATTAAAATTTTTTTCACAGAAGAGTCTTTCATAAGGTTTAAACTAAAGCCTGTATATTATTGAGGAATGAGGGTTTAATAAGTTCCCAATTCTGAGTCAAAAGCGGGAAGTTATTAAATTCTCATTCCTTAGTGAGTAACAGTTCTAATAGTGCTTTTTGTGCGTGTAAGCGGTTTTCAGCAGCATCAAAGACCACGCTTTGCGGCCCATCAATAACCTCAGAAGTCACTTCTTCACCCCGGTGAGCTGGTAAGCAGTGCATAAATAAAGCGTCATGGTTAGCCGCATTCATTGCGGGTGCATTTACTTGTAAATCTTTAAAGGCAAGTTCACGCTTTTTCTGTTCTTCTTCTTGTCCCATGCTTGCCCAAACATCAGTGACCACTAGGTCAGAGTTTTTAGTGGCTTGCTCGGTACTATTAAAGAAAGCTACATGGTTTCCTGCAGCATCAACTATTGCTTGATTAGGTTTATAGCCTTCAGGGCAAGCAATATTGAGTTTAAAGTCAAGAACACGCGCTGCATTGATGTATGAGTGACACATATTATTACCATCACCCACCCAAGTAACCGTTTTTCCAGCAATATCCCCTCTATGCTCAAAATAAGTTTGCATATCGGCAAGTAATTGGCAGGGATGTAATAATCCTGTTAAACCATTAATAACAGGGACACTGGAGTGTTTTGCAAAAGTGGTTACTGTTTCGTGTGAAAAGGTTCGTAACATAATGCCATCTACCATACTTGAGATGACTTTTGCACTGTCTTGGAGGGGTTCGCCCCGTCCTAGTTGGGTGTCTCTGGGAGATAAAAATATAGCACTGCCCCCAAAGTGAGTCATTCCCGTTTCAAATGAAATGCGGGTTCGAGTAGATGATTTTTCAAAAATCATAGCTAATACCTGTCCTTTCAAAGGTTGAAAGTTAGGGTCTCTGTTATTTTTTAGGTCAGTAGCTCTACTAATTAATGAGCGAAATTCATCGCTAGTTAAATCAAGTAGGCTAATAAAATGTTTGGGTTTCATCATTATTTACAGCGTGTTGTGAATTCTTCAATGAGATGTGACAAAGTATCTGTCAGTATTTCAATTTGTTCTGAATTGATGATTAAAGGCGGCAATAAACGTATGGTTTTTTCCGCGGTAACATTAATGAGTAAGCCTTGTTCTTGTGCTGTATTGACAAGTTCAGCACATGGGAGTTCAAGGTCTATACCTATCATTAAGCCTTTGTTTCTAATATTTGAAACAGCAGGGTTATTTTTTAATTTGTTAGTCAGGTTTGTACATATCTGAGAGCCTTTAGATTCTACTTGGCCAATAATACTGTCCTTGTCAAGCGTGTTGAGTACAGCAAGGGCGGCACTACATGCTAAAGGGTTCCCGCCAAATGTTGATCCATGTTTTCCTGCGGTTAATAGTGTGGCAGCAACTCCCTTTGCAAGGCATGCGCCAATAGGAACGCCATTACCAAGTGCTTTCGCCACCGTGCAAACATCAGGAGTTATAGAATTATGTTGATAGGCTAAAAACTTTCCAGTTCTACCAATCCCAGTTTGAATTTCATCTAGCATCATCAGTAAATGATGCTGGTCACATAATGTTCTAATTTGGTTTAAAAAGTCAGTAGCAGGAATATGTACACCGCCTTCGCCTTGTACGGGTTCAACAAAGACGGCAACAATATTACTATTATCCTTTATGGCTGATTTTATAGCCTTAATATCATTATAAGGGACATGAATAAAACCTTCGACTAGAGGAGAGAAACCCTCTTGAACTTTAGGGTTACCCGTTGCACTTAATGTTGCTAAAGTCCTGCCATGAAAACTTTTATTCATAACCAGTACGCAAGGTTTTTCAATACCTTGTCGGTGACCATATAAGCGAGCAATTTTTATAGCTGCTTCATTTGCTTCTGCACCTGAATTACAGAAAAATACACTATCCATGCCGCTTCTACTGGCTAATTGGTCGGCTAATTGTTCCTGTGTGGCAATACCATATAAGTTTGAAGTATGGATTAACTTTTTACTTTGCTCACAAATTGCCTGGTGAACCGCTGGGTGTGCGTGCCCCAAGTTACAGACGGCAATGCCGGATAAAGCATCAAGGTAACGTTTATTAGATTGATCCCATAGCCATACACCATCCCCTTTTTCAAAGGTGATTGGTAATCGTCCATAGGTGGGCATAATATGACTAGTCATTATCAATAGTGTTTTTGTCGAGAATTAAAAATTCGTAGAAAAACGTTCCATTATATCGAGTACACAAAATCAGGCAAGTGTGTTTTTATTAGAAAATATAGTTTATACTCCGCAAGGTGGTATTTCTGGCTTTTTATAGGCTATTTTTTGTGGATGGTTTTAGGGCTAAAATGGTTTCTTAGGAACGTGTATGGAATAACTTCCCGAAATTATAACGTAGGATTTTTGTTTCAGGTGGAATGATCTCATGAGGCGCATAGCAAGCTACGCAACGAATGAGATCATTCCATCTGGAGCAAAAAGACACGTTAGAAATCGGGAAGTTGTTTCATGCACATTCCTTTAGTGTACTAGTTACTTGGTTCTGCGCTGTATTCTAAATAAAAAATAACGCTACACTAAAGCCAAAAACTTAACTACTCTGAGTATAAAGGTTTTTATCATGGATAAAACTTGATAAAATTACTGGGTTTTTATTGTTATTGAGAAAAAGTAATGGATGTAATTGAACGAATTAAAGATCAACTAGGTAGTCACACAATTGTTTTATACATGAAAGGTTCACCAGACTTTCCTCAGTGTGGCTTTTCTGCACAGACAGTTCAGGTAATAAAAGAATGTGGTGTGCAGTTTATGTATATTAATATTTTTGAAGACCCTGAAGTTAGAGAAGCACTTAAAGAGTATTCAAACTGGCCGACTTATCCTCAGCTTTATGTTAATAGCGAGTTAGTGGGTGGTTGTGACATTATTATGGATCTTCATAGTAAAGGTGAGTTACAAGGTATATTGGAAAAAGCAGCTTAAAAAAGTAAACGATAAAGAAAGGGGGATACTCTTTCTTTACCCTTTACCCTTTTACCTTTAAGGAATGTGCATGGAATAACTTGAGTAATTTGGAAATGAGGCTTTAGCCTCGCCTGACCCAATGCGGGACTAAAGAGACTGTGAAAGTATTCTGTTTTTGACCTCCCTCTTTGGAAAAGGGGGATAGAGGGGGATTTTATAAACACATAACATATTGATATTAAAATCTTTGTTTTGGTAATAAAATCTCCCCCAACCCCTCTTTTCCAAAGAGGGGAGCTAAAAGCTAATACTTTCATAGTCCCTAAAGTCCCACTTCAAGTTTGATAGTTGATAACTTAATTTTAGGCACATTCCTAAGGCAACTGGCAATAAATAACCCACCCAGGTTGCGCAGGTTTTTTGTTTCTGATCAAACTATCTCAAGAGGCGCATAGCCAGCTACGTAACGATTGAGATGGTTTGAGCAGGGATAAAAAAGCCAGTAAGGTGGGTGGGTTATTTGTTGCTGGTTGCCTAAGGGTTACTTAGTTCTTCCATCTCTTTCCAGCGATTTACAATCATGCAAAATAGTTTTGCTGTTTGCTCAGCATCATAGAGTGCAGAATGCGCCTTTTCGCTATCCCACTCTAAATTAGCTGCTTTAGCAATTTTTGCTAATACAGTTTGACCGTATGCTAATCCACCTAATGTCGCAGTATCAAAGCTACTAAATGGATGGAACGGGCTGCGTTTGTGTTTGGTTCTTTCAATCGCCGCATTCAGAAAATTCATATCAAAGGCTGGGTTGTGACCAACTAAAATTGCGCGGGTGCATTCATTTCGTTTTACAGCATTTTTTATAGGTTTAAATAATTTGGTTAATGCTTCTTTTTCTTCAATAGCCATTCTAAATGGATGGAATGGGTCGATACCTGTAAACTTTAGGGCAGCTTCATCAAGCTCTGAGCCATTAAAAGGGTTAATGTTGCTGGCATGTGATTCAGTGATCTGTAACAATCCTTGATTGTCTGGTTCAACAATGACAGCAGCTATCTCTAGTAAAGGGTTTTTCTTGGCATTAAATCCAGCTGTTTCAATATCGACAATGACTGGAAGGTAGCCTCTAAAACGTTTACCTAGTGGTGTTGGGGTTATATCCATTTGTTATATTTATATAAAAATAAAGTTTGTACTATGTTTATGAGTCGAAATTTAATATCATCCTACCACTAGAATTGGATTTAGACGTGATTTCTACATCCTTATTCATTATTTTATAAGTTAAAATATTTATTTTAAGCAATATAATTAAATTAATATTTAGTAAATTGGAAACAAAATTATGGTTAACAGAAAATTAAAAAAATTAACGGGAATAGCTGTTTTAGTTATGTTGAGTGGTTGTGCAACCACTCAAGTAGCTGATGAGAGAGATCCTTGGGAAAGCTGGAATCGGAAGGTTTTCAATATGAATGAAAACTTAGATGATTATGCTATGAAGCCCATAGCAAAGGCTTACCGTTGGATTACCCCAGATTTTGTTGATCAGGCTGTTAGCAATGTTTTTAGTAATATTGATGATATTGGAGTAACTATTAATGATGCTTTACAAGGCAAAGTCTCTCAGTCGGGGCTAGATTTTTCGCGCTTTATTGTTAATACAACCGCAGGGATTGGAGGGTTGATTGATGTTGCAACAATGATTGATTTAGAGAAGCATGACGAGGACTTTGGACAAACCTTAGGATATTGGGGAGTGCCTACAGGACCTTATATCGTATTGCCTTTTTTGGGGCCTAGCTCGGTAAGAGGAACTGCTGGATTGATAGGGGATGCAGCAATGGATCCAACATCTTATTTTACCTTTTACATTCCAGGAAGCACATTTTATATAACCGCGAGTGCTAATGCCGTTAAATATACTGATATTAGAGCTGATTTAATCGGTGCAGATAAAACAGCAGAAGAAGCTGCCGTTTTTGGGGAATATGAATTTTATAGAAACTCTTATTTATCTAAAAGAAAATCTTTAGTTGCCGATGGTGTAGAGGAAGAACAAGATGACTTACTGCTAGAATAATAGGAAAAAATAAGGGGTGAGGATATTAATAATATTCCAAAACTAGATTTATAGGATATGCTGAGGCACCAAGCGCATCGCATGCTAAATATGCGCTTGGTGCCTCAGCATATCCTATAACTTTTGGATTTAATTAAACCCTCGCTTCTTAGGAACGTGCATGAAACAAAAATCCTACGTTATAATTTCGGGAAGTTATTCCATACACGCTCCTTAATATAAAAATTCATCCGATTTCATAAAAATTAAGTAGATATTATAAATAAATGGGAATACAGGAAAACTTCGAAAAATTACCTTTAAAGGATTTTACTGAGAAAGCGTACCTGGATTATTCCATGTACGTTATTTTAGATAGGGCGTTGCCTCATATTGGAGATGGCTTAAAACCAGTACAAAGGCGTATTGTTTATGCTATGTCTGAGCTAGGGTTGAATGCACTGGCTAAATATAAAAAATCAGCCAGAACCGTTGGTGATGTATTAGGTAAATATCACCCTCATGGTGATTCGGCCTGTTATGAAGCGATGGTTCTCATGGCTCAAGACTTTTCGTATCGTTATCCCTTGGTTGATGGGCAGGGTAACTGGGGCTCACCTGATGACCCAAAGTCATTTGCAGCCATGCGATATACTGAATCCAGATTAACAGCCTACGCTCAAACTTTATTAAGTGAGTTGGGACAAGGGACTGTTGATTGGGTTGATAATTTTGATGGCACTATGAAGGAGCCAACTTTACTACCCGCCAGATTACCCAATGTTTTACTGAATGGCACCATGGGGATTGCAGTGGGTATGGCGACTGATATTCCTCCTCATAATTTACGTGAAGTGGTTAGTGCCTGTATCCAGTTGATTGATGAACCTGACACCAGTATAGACACCTTAATGATGTATGTGAAGGGGCCTGACTACCCAACACAAGCTGAAATTATTAGCTCTACAGAGGACATTAGTAAAATATATACCACGGGTAATGGTTCTATAAAAATGCGGGCAAAATATGAGCTGGAAGAGCATCATATTGTGATTACAGCGTTGCCTCACCAAGTCTCTGGCTCAAAATTGATTGAGCAAATTGCCGCTCAAATGATGGCTAAAAAGCTCCCTATGATTGAAGATTTAAGAGATGAATCTGATCATGAAAATCCAACACGTTTAGTTATCATTCCCAAGTCAAAACGTATTGATGTGGAATCTGTTATGTCACATCTTTTTGCAACCACAGATTTGGAAAAAAATTATCGCGTTAATATGAATATGATTGGCTTGAATGGGAAGCCTGTCGTTAAAAATTTACGTGATATTCTGGTTGAATGGTTACAATTTAGAACAGAAACGGTTCGTAGGCGATTGCAATACAGACTGGACAAGGTATTGGCCAGAATTCATATTTTAGATGGTTTATTAATAGCCTACTTGAATATCGATGAAGTCATTGCGATTATCCGAGAATATGATAAACCCAAACCGGTGTTGATGGAACGGTTTGGCATTAGCGATACTCAAGCAGAAGCTGTTTTAGAGTTAAAACTAAGACATCTAGCAAAGCTTGAAGAAATGAAAATTCGTGGCGAACAGGATGAATTGGAAAAAGAGCGTCAAGCATTGGAAAAGACTTTAGGCTCCAAACGATTGCTTAATCGGCTTATTAAAACAGAGCTAGAAAAAGATGCTGAAAAATATGGGGATGACAGACGATCTTTAATTGTATCAAGAAAAGCATCACAAGTTTTAGATACCACAGCATTAATTAGCAATGAACCTTTAACGATTGTGATGTCACAAAAAGGCTGGATTAGAGCTGCAAAAGGACATGAAATTGATGTGCACAGCTTAAGCTATCGTTCTGGAGATAAGTTTTTAGATTCAACTAAAGGCCGGTCAACCCAGCCCGCTTTTGTGATGGATTCCACTGGACGTGTTTATACTATTTCGACACATGATTTACCCTCGGCTAGAAGTCAGGGAGAGCCCCTAACCGGACGGTTAAAACCACCGACGGGATCTTTATTTACTCATCTGCTTTCTGGGCAGTTAGATGATTGGTTTGTATTGGTTAGTAGTGCGGGTTATGGTTTTAGGGTGCAACTGAAAAATATTCAGAGTAAAAATAAAGCAGGTAAAGCGGTAATTACCTTACCCGCGGGTACCAAGGCTCTAGCTCCAGTTGCTATTAAAAATGATACAGATTTAATTGCAGTAGTGACCTTACAAGGGCGGTTGTTGATCTTTCCTGTGTCGGAGTTACCCGCTTTAGCAAAAGGCAAGGGGGTCAAGTTAATCCAAATCCCACCTGCACAGTTAAAGGCAGGAGAAGATCAAGTGATTTCTGTTGCAGTGTTTCCTGAAGCTGGCGCGGTTAAAATCTTATCGGGTAAGCGACACTTAACGATTAAAGGAAATGATATAGAGGCATACTCTGGCGCTAGAGCCAAAAGAGGGAATGCACTGCCTCGAGGGTTTCAGCGAGTTGATAGCCTAGAGTCTTAATGACTTCGTCATTATTCAACACCTCTAGTGAAATATTTGTTACCGGTTGCCTTAGGAACGTGCATGAAACAACTTCCCGATTTCTAACGTGTCTTTTTGCTCCAGATGGAATGATCTCATTCGTTGCGTAGCTTGCTATGCGCCTCATGAGATCATTCCACCTGAAACAAAAATCCTACGTTATAATTTCGGGAAGTTATTCCATACACGTTCCTTAGTAGGAGCGTCCGCCCTCGGCGCGAATAAAATAATGCTCTTTTTTCCGAAACTATCATTTATCTTCGTGCCGGCTAGTACATGGACAGATATGTCTCTTGCAATATCTGCATTCACTACATCCATGTAGATTATGCACGTAGGTAGAGCAATGCAGGAGCAATTGCCGAGGACATTCTCATTGTCTACTCACAAATTGAATAAGCTAGATAAATTATTAGGTGTGGTTAATCATATTGTTATTTCGTACATATTTCTTGGTTTTATAGGGCGTATTAATGCCTCGAAATGAAGTAAAACCACCTTATAATATATTGGTTTTTGAATATATTACGGGGGGAGGGTTCGCTCAACAGGCGTTGCCTGAATCATTGGCTAAAGAAGGCGCTATTATGCTGAATGCTTTAGTTAATGAGCTGTCTCTCTGTGTTGATATTAAACTTACGGTAGTTGTTGATTGGCGTATTAATAGTTTAAAACTGCCTAAAAACACCACCATTGTAAAAGTAGTACGTGATCAATGTATATATCAGTTATTACCTGGCTTAATGGATAGCGCGGATTTTATATGGCCTGTGGCTCCAGAAATTGATGGCGCTTTATATAAAATAACTCAATTGATAGAACGTAATAATATCAGACTACTTAATTCATCTTCGCAAGCTGTTTTTCTTTGTAGTGATAAATTAGCAACGGCACAATGGTTAAATAAATATGATATTGCAACCGTCGAGGGTATTCAGCTAGATTTATTTTCTAATCA
>JALSLS010000255.1 GCA_026988195.1 Methylomonas sp. | reverse complement strand
TAAGGGTTGGTATTGAGTTTTATAAGACATTTTTAAACAATCTTTTACCCAAAATCCAAGGTAAAGGAATTCAAGGTTGAGATTCTTGGCATGTTGAATTTGCCATAAAATGGCATAAGAGCCAAGGTTATTTTTAGAGAATTTAGGATTAAAAAAGGTATAAACAGCAGAAAGTGCATTATCTAGCAAATCAACCACGGCGATGGCGGCTAATTCATCACCAATATGAAATTCTACAAATAAAGTATTACACCACTGACTAGTTAAAAAATTAATATAATCACTTTTAGGTAGTGGGTTAAATCTGTATTTATGCTAAGAACAGTAGAATAAGAAAGTGATTTATTGCATAATTTCCTCATGAAATATTATCAAGAAATCACCTGCCCAAACTGTACTAATACTCAACTGATGAAATCAGGCAGAAGCGATGGTGGCGTACAGCGATATCGTTGCCAGACTTCAGACTGCCCAACCAACACTTTCATGTTGGAATATTGTTACAAAGCCTGTGAATTTGGAATCCAAGAACAAATTGTCGAAATGACTATCAATAGCAGTGGCACTCGAGACACAGCACGGGTTCTTAAAATCAACAAAAACACAGTGACCCGCACTTTAAAAAATAAAGAAAGCAGCCTTGTTCAAATGAACCCTCTTTTTCAGACCTTTGATCAAGGGAGACCATTGGAGGTCAGGCTAGAACAGGTCTGCTGTGAAGAGACAGAAGTGGATGACCAGTGGTCTTTTGTAGGAAATAAAAGCAATCAATGCTGGCTATGGCATGCTGTTGATCATAAAACCAACACGGTACTCGCTTATGATTTTGGCAAGTGTAAGGGTATTGTTTTCAAAGAATTAAAAGCGTTACTTGGCTCTTTAAATGTTAGCCGTTATTACACCGATGACTGTGGGGATTATGATCGTCATTTTGATGCTGAGACACATGAAATAGGGAAGAGGAACACCCAAAAAATTGATCGCAAAAATCTGAATTTTAGATCATGGATCAAACGATTAACTCGTCGAACAATCTGTTTCTCTAAGCTAGAAAAAATGCATGATATTGTGATTGGTTTGTTAATAAATAAGGTGAAATTTGGCAGAAACATCCATGCATAAACATAGATTTAACCCACTACCGATAATTGAAGTTTCTCTACCTTGCAGCCGACTTTCAAAACATCAAAAAACATTTCTATCTCCGTTTAGCGGCGGCAACTTTCTGACATAAGGGGCAGTTACCACTGATATTTTCTGTGCGGTTGCTCTTAGGCACCTTTTATTTTTTTAAAACTTTTGCAACGGCTGCTGTTCTAGTAGGAACACCAAGTTTTTCAAAAACATGTTCAAGATGTTTGTTAACGGTTCTAGGACTTGTCTCTAATATTAACCCAACTTCTTTATTGGTTTTACCTCTTGATACCCACATAAGAATTTCAGCTTCTCTAGCCGTTAATCCAAAAGATGCTTTTAGTGAAGCAAGGTTCCATTCTTGATTACTCTTTTGAATAAGTAATATATATTCATCAGTTTGTGAGCTAGGAATGATTTTACCTGTATGCGTATCTCCTATCTGAATGTCAGTGTGTATAATTTGAGCTGTTTTTATTTTAGGTATAATTTGTTTCAGTACTGCTTTTGGTAATAACGCTCCCGTTTTAACTTGGATAATGCTACTTTGTTGTAATGAAAAACAATCATAAAGTACTTGGGTAGCTGTGATTGATAGCCAAGTGATCATTCCTGATTTATTAAAGGCTAAAGCGGCAAAGCCAATATGATTTAAAGACTGTTCAATACGCTGTGCATTTTGTTTTTGGGATAACTGTGCATCAATTCTAGCGAGAACTTCGGCAGGTCGAATAGGTTTTACGATATAGTCAACTGCGCCTTGTTTAAACCCTTTTAACAAATTATCAAGTTCACTTAGACCCGTCATAAAAATGATGGGGATGTCTTTAGTCGTATGATTCTCTTTAAGCCGCTTACACGTCTCAAAACCATCAATTCCCGGCATAATAACATCTAATAAAATGATGTCAGGTTGTAAATGTTTAATTTGCTCAAGTGCTGATACACCATCTGTTGCAACTAAAACACGGTAGCCATATTCAGATAGCATGTCAGAAAGCACGGCAAGATTTTCTGGGGTATCATCAACAATTAAAACGGTTTCGTTTTGTAACGCTGTATTTGTATTCATGTAATGATGTTTTGGTATGGTGATTAGTTGTTAGCGGAGGTTAAGGAACGTGCATGAAACAATTTCCCGACTTCTAACTTGTCTTTTTGCTCCAGGTGGAATGATCTCATTCGTTGCGTAGCTTGCTATGCGCCTCATGAGATCATTCCACCTGAAACAAAAATTCTACGTTATAATTTCGGGAAGTTATTCCATGCACGATCCTAAGAGTTTTTTAATATCTGCAATACGAAATTCTTTGGCTAAAACAATTATTCGTTGTGTAAAGGGTTTATAGTTAGGCTCACTGATGACCAAGTCATTAAGTTGATGTTTGAGCCCTAGTAAATCACCAATTTGAACAAACTCTAATAATTGATTAATAATGTTTGGCGGTGGTAAGGTAATCGCCTGATGTTGTTTCGGTTGGTCTTGTTCTACTTTATTGGTATCGTATATCCAGTTTAAAGATAACAGTAATTCAAACTTCTCCAATAAGGTGTTCATTTTTAGTGGTTTTGACAGAAAACCATCACACCCGACATTAATAGCGGCTTGTTGATCTGAAGGGTAAGCATTGGCACTCAATACGATGATTGGAATAGAGTGACCTTTTTGGCGTAGGCGGTGTGAGGTTTCTATGCCGCTGATACCGCTCATTGATAAGTCCATTAAAACCAGGTCTGGCATAAAACTAGAGATGATGTCTAAGCAGTTCTCACCTGAATCTGCTTGTTCAACATTAAACCCAAGGGGTTCTAATAAAGAGGCAATAAGTGTGCGTTGCTCGTACTGGTCATCGACAACCAGTATATTCTTAGCTTTTCCCTGAAAGCCTACAATATTCTTTTTTATAATAGTATTGTTAGTGTGACTAAGGCTTGATAGTAAAAATCGTGCGGAAAATATGGAGCCTTTATTTTCAGTAGAGTTGACCGTAATTTCACCTCCCATCAGTTCGGTAATGATTTTACTGATAGTGAGGCCTAAGCCACTACCAGGAACCGCATTTCCTGTTGATTTACTTAACCGAGTAAAGGGTTGAAAAATATCTTCCATATCATTTTCTGAAATACCCTCACCACTATCAATAACCAAAAAAGTAGCGACCCCACTGCGATAGTTTATGCGAAAGATAATTTCTCCTTCAGCCGTAAATTTAATGGCATTACTAAGCAGGTTAATTAAAACTTGTCTAATTCTTTTTTCATCCCCTCGTACCCTTTGAGGTATGGGGTCTAATACCTGGCAGTAAAAGCTAAGGCCTTTATCTTCTGCTTGTATTTTAAAGCTGCTGACTAAATGTTCAATCAGTACAAGTAAATCAACAGGGGCGTATCGAAATTCAAATTTACGTTCTTCAATACCTGAAATATCAAGAATATCTTCAACTAAAGAAGATAGGTGTTCGCTACTCCGCTTAAGAATCTGAATGGCTTCTTGTCTGTGTTCAGGGATTAGTGGGTCGTTATGCAAAATATGAGAGTAGCCTACGATACAATTTAAAGGCGTTCTGATTTCATGGCTCATGTTGCTTAGAAAGCGACTCTTAGCACTGTTGGCGTTATCGGCAGTGATGATGGACTGTTGATATTTTGCATCTGTTATTTTATGCTCTTCAATTTCCTTGAGCAGTAATTGTGTTTGTTTGGTGGTTTCCTCGTGGGCTAGTTGACGGCTTTCATAGTTTAAAATTAACCACCAAGTACATAAGCCAATAAAGAGTAATAATGAACAATAAACTTTAACAAAGTTATTAAATAGGAGATTAAATGAAGTGGGGTTAGATTTAGCGGTTAGAAAATCCTGATAGTAGATAATTCCAATAAAAATACTGGTTATACTGCTTAGAAAGATAAATAAAAGCACGAATCTAATGAATAAAATTCTCAAGGTTAGAGATATGTTCGTGGGTAGGCAAAAGTTAGCCACTTTTTCAAAATAATCATCCAAACGGTTTCCTGGTTTGCAGGTATCTAGGCAACGTGAATCAAGTGTGCAGCATAATGAACAGATGCTATTATTGTAAGCAGGACAATAAGCCATGTCTTCATGCTCAAACTGGTTTTCACAAATACAGCATTCTCTTAGTGATGTGTCGTGTTTGTATTTTCGTGCACGAGCAATATAGTGCCGATAGGTCGTAAAAAAAGCGATGCACGGAACTAAAGTAAAGGTTAATCCCAGCGCAATAAAGGCAGAAAAGGCTTGTGCGTATTCACCAAAAATACCTAAATAGGCCAAGATGGAAATGAATGATGCTATCAAGGTGGAAAGAATTCCTACGGGATTTAAATCAGGTAGGTAGGCTCTCTTAAATTCAATAACTTTTGGACTTAACCCTAAAGGTTTGTTGATCATTAGGTCAGCTGAAATGGCGCTAATCCATGCAATAGTGATGTTAGAAAATAACCCCAATACCTTTTCTAAAGCCCCAAATACACCAAACTCCATCAGGAGTAGTGCAATAGAGACATTAAAAAACAACCAAGTAACCCGCCCAGGGTGAGTATGCGTCAGGCGAGAAAAAAAGTTAGACCAAGCCAATGAGCCAGCATAGGCATTGGTTACATTGATTTTTAATTGAGAAATAACCACAAATAAGGTAGTTACTGCCAAGGCTAAATCAGCATTGTCAATGATCATGCTATAGGCAATTAAATACATCTGAGTCGGCTCATGGGCATGCTCAAGAGCAATGCCTTGTTGAATGGCAAAATGGGCAAGAAGAGCGCCGCCGAGTTGTCTTATTACGCCAAAAACAATCCAACCAGGACCTGCAATAATAGTTGCAGCCCACCAGCGAAAACGATTATGTTTTTTTAACTCTGGCATAAACCGTAAAAAATCGACTTGTTCACCAATTTGAGCCACCATTGAAAATGCAATGGTGGCAGCACTGCCAAAAAGTAGCCAGTTAAAGTCTTGACCACTGCTTGCAATACCAAAATAAGCTTTTAAGGTGAGCAGTGCTTCAGGTTCACGGGTATATACTGCGTAATAGGGGATAAATAATAAAACCAGCCAAACAGGTTGAGTCCACAATTGCATGCGACTAATCGTGGTAATACCGAAAGTAACAAAAGGAATGACAATAATTGCACTGATAAAGTGAGCAAATGCGATGGGTATTTCAAAATATAACTCAAGCGCCTTAGACATAATAGAGGCTTCGAGTGCGAATAAGGTAAAGGTGAAAAAGGCGTAGATTAAAGAGGTGATAGTTGAACCAAAATAACCGAATCCTGCGCTACGAGTAAGTAGATCAATATCTATGTTATATCGAGCTGCGTAGTAACTGATTGGGAAGCTGATGATGAAGATAATTAACCCTACAATGCAAATAGCCCAAAATGCATTGGTGAATCCGTAATTGATCGATAAAAAACCACCAATAGCCTCTAAAACTAGAAAAGATGTTGAGCCAAAGGCGGTATTGGCTACTTTAAATTCAGACCATTTTCGAAACCTGCGGGGTGCAAAGCGTAAGGCATAGTCTTCGAGTGTTTCATTAGCTACCCAAGAATTATAATCTCTACGAATTTTTGAAATGCTTTGGTGGACAGGGGAACTCATAAAGAATGGATAGAATTAAGGGTAAGGTTAGTAGAAATATTAAGCAACTTTTATACCTTCATAAAGTATTGCTATCTGTTATGAGTGATGATAATACCTCTATTGCTAGGTAAAGACTGAAAATCGTCGCCGTCAGCTTATGTTGTAACAACATTTTAGTGGTAGCGGTAATAAAACAGCAGCTTTGGATAAAGGTATGAAATAGTGATTAGAAGGGTGGGGTGGTGCATAAATGTTGTGTATGCACCAAAGTGGTCATATTGCTATTTACGTTCAGTACCAAACTTAAATATGACAGGGCTACCTTGGTTATGAATGATTATTCGTTTACGAGGTTCAGCTTTGTTCGCTTTGTTTGAACTATTTATTTTAGTTTTATTGTTTGTTGTATTTTCCGGAATATTTTCAATTTCGACCTGGATTTTTGGAACCCATGAGGGGCTGATTGTTTTTCCAGTTGGTTTATTTTGCAGTGTTTCAACCTTTAGACTGCTTAGCAAATTAAAGCAGGTTGTGCTTATGTCATCTATGATGCGGCTAATCATTTTTTGTTGTGAAACAGATAATAGTTTAGTGCCTTTATACTCCTCTGCTAAGACCTCCATGACTAATTCTGCTCGTTGCAATTTCTGTTGTTTAGGCATTAATGAGCAGGTTAGAGGGATGACGGTTGCTTTTTGAAAGTTGAGTGCTCGGGGGTCAGAATTACCTGAACTAAAAGACAGGCCTGTAGGTGTTGACCCGTGACGGATTGAGCCAATATGAATACCAAGATCATGAGTATATTTGTTATTTTCTTGGTCTACAAATTGATAGCCCCATTCTGATAAATTAGAGATAACGGCTTGCCTGATTTCTGCTTCAGGTAGAGCATTATTGAGAAATTTGGGATGCCCTTCAAATTTAAAAGCCATTTTTTTTACTTGTGACAAATCAAAAGTCGAGCCTTTATGCTCAGGTGTTGAGCTACATGAGATTAAAAAAGAGCTAACAAGGAATGATAAAAAAAGGGGCTTGTATCGTTTTAATGAAAGACTTTGATTAGACATAGGAAGGTTAGGCAGAGTCAAAAACTCCAAGTATACAGCAGGTGAATTAATAAAAGGTATACGTCATTTAACTGATTAGTCATTTAACGCATTGTGATGATTCGCTCAAAAAACAATAATTGTCGCAAGCCTGCAACATTCTGGTGAAAGAAGGACTAATTAGCAACGCTCTTTGGTTCATGTTTAATAAATAGCTAATCAGGAGCTCATTATGACGGTAGCTAAGAATTTTTCTAAAAGGTATGCAAAGGCATTTTCAGCCGTAGTCCTTACAACATCCATGCTTGGGTATTCAGCTGTTTCTAATGCGGGAGCAACTTTTAAAATTGATGATACCAAATGGGTCAGTGTCGGTGCTGGTTTAATAACTAGTTTTACTGCAACCGAAGAGGCTGCTGCCGGTAGTAAATGGTCAAACGATTTCAATGTCGATAATATGAGGTTGTATTTAAATGCTCAATTACATGAATATATTAAATTAGAATTTAATACCGAATGCCAGTTTTGTGGATCTAATGGTGGTGAGATGAAAATATTAGATGCCATCGTTAAATTTGAATATAACCAATATTTTAATTTCTGGGTGGGTCGAATGTTAGTGCCTGCCGAGCGTCGTGAAATGAACGGTCCTTTCTACAGTGCAAATTATAATGTTTATAGGACGGGTACACCTTTTGAATCGTCTGATTTTGCCGGCCCAGGTACGGGTATTGGTTCTGGTACAGCAGGGCTTTATGGACGTGATGACGGTGCAACTATATGGGGTTCAGTTTTAGAAGGCCGTTTGCAATATGCCTTTGGTGTTTTTAACGGTTTACAATCTGATGGAGTTGTTGCTAATGCCGATGATAATCTTTTATATGCTCAGAGAATTTCTTACAATTTTTGGGATGTGGAGAAAAACCCAGGATATTACACATCAGGCACTTATTATGGTACCGGTGGTGATATTTTGACCTTAGGGATATCTAATCAATATCAGGAAGATGGCGCGGGAACAGCTACAGATCAAGGTGATTTTAGAGGGACAGCTGTTGATGTGCTGATGGAAAAGGTATTGGCTAACGGTGGCGTTGTTACTGTTAACGGTGAATATAAAAACTACGCAATTTCTTCAGGTTACAGTCAGGCGACAAGAGATAGTGCCTCTCCAGGTTGGAATTTGTTTGAAGGCGATGCCTACGATGTTGGAGCTATGTATTTATTTCCACAAAAAGTTTTCATTGGTCAATTCCAACCATTTGTTCGATATACCAACACCCTGCCAACAAACAGTGCTGATCGTGATGCTTATGAAGCAGGGGTTAATTACATAATAGATGGACATAATGCGAAGGTTTCACTGAACTGGCATTACGGCGACAGAACGACTAAAGGACTTGATTACAGTTCTGGTGCTGTAGGGGATGATATTCATTCGGTAACTTTAGGTTTTCAACTACAAATTTAGTTTTTTATTACAATTCAGGAGTTTATAAATGAAAAAAATTCTACGCAAGACTGGGTTGACCAGTGTGCTTTCGGCATTGGTTTTAATGACAGGAACAAGTGTAGCCGTTAGTGCGGAGGAGACTATCAAAGTCGGTATTCTACATTCGTTATCTGGCACTATGGCTATCAGTGAAACAACACTCAAAGATACCATGTTGATGCTGATTGAAGAGCAAAACAAAAAAGGTGGGTTACTAGGGAAAAAATTAGAAGCAGTTGTCGTTGATCCCGCGTCTAACTGGCCTTTATTTGCAGAAAAAGCACGTGAATTAATCACTAAAGAAAAGGTCGCTTCAATCTTTGGTTGCTGGACTTCGGTTTCTCGTAAATCAGTGTTGCCTGTGATTGAAGAGTTGAACAGCATTTTATTTTACCCTGTTCAGTACGAAGGTGAAGAGTCTTCTAAAAATGTTTTTTATACCGGTGCTGCGCCCAACCAACAAGCGATACCGGCTATTAACTATTTAATGAATGACATTAAAGTTGAGCGTTGGGTGTTAGCGGGGACTGATTATGTTTATCCACGAACCACTAATAAAATTCTGGAAGCCTATTTAAAATCTAAAGGTGTGGATGCTAAAGACATCATGATTAATTACACGCCTTTCGGTCATTCAGGTTGGCAAAGTATTGTTGCAGATATCAAGAAGTTTGGTTCAGCAGGTAAGAAAACGGCGGTAGTTTCTACTATCAATGGTGATGCTAATATTCCTTTCTATAAAGAGTTAGGTAACCAAGGCATTTCAGCTGAAGATATTCCTGTTATTGCTTTTTCAGTGGGTGAAGAAGAGCTTTCTGGTATGGACACTAAACCCTTAGTGGGTCATTTAGCGGCTTGGAATTATTTTATGAGTGAAGACAGCACCAAAAATGCTGCATTTATTAAAAAATGGCATGCTTTTACTAAAGATCCCAAACGCGTCACTAACGATCCTATGGAAGCGCATTATATTGGGTTTAACATGTGGGTCAAAGCAGTAGAAAAAGCGGGTACTATTGATTCTGATGCGGTTCAAAAAGCGATGATTGGTATTAAGTTCCCTAACTTGACTGGGGGGTTAGCACAAATGCTACCTAATCATCACTTGAGTAAACCTGTTTTAATTGGCGAGATTCAAGATGATGGCCAGTTGTTTACTGTATGGCAAACTAATACCTTAGTTAAAGGTGATGCATGGTCCGATTTTCTACCTGAAAGCAAGCCCATTATAGCGGATTGGACTGCACCTATTAATTGCGGTAATTACAATACAATCACTAAAAAATGTTCAGGGCAAAATTTTTAAGGACTGATTTGAACGTGATTTTAAGTTAGGAACGTGTATGGAATAACTTCCCGAAATTATAACGTAGGATTTTTGTTTCAGGTGGAATGATCTCATGAGGCGCATAGCAAGCTACGCAACGAATGAGATCATTCCATCTGGAGCAAAAAGACAAGTTAGAAATCGGTAAGTTATTTCATGCACGATCCTTAATAAATAATTCTTCTCCCTTCTTTAAGGCAACTCACAATAAATAACCCGCAAAGCAATATTTTCACGCAGAGTATCACTGCCATTAAGTTAAGTAATTTGCTGTAGGGTGTGCTGACGACAGGAAACGCATAAGCTGTAAACGATGCGCTTCGTGCCTCAGCACATCCTACTGTTACCTTAACTTAATGACAGTGACGCAGAGCATGGGAGCATTGTGAGGGGGTATTTATTGTGCGTTACCTACATAAGGTTAACAGGGGAGGGTGATATTGCAGCTGCTATCTCGTTTTTTATATACTGGAGATGTTATGAAATATCTGATGACCCATTTAATCAGATTCTTTTTTGTTATTTTAATGATATTTAATTTTGTTGGAATAACGGTTGCTCAGGAAGAGGGTGCAGAACCCACGTTTTCTGCAACTGTATCAGAATTAAAGGTACGCTCTTTGTCACAAAAGGGTAAAGCCATTGAACAATTGGTTTTATTTATAAACCCACAAAGAATAGTCATTTTACAAGCGCTGCTTGATGGTTATTTATTTGAAGTAAGAGACAGTGGGCAAGTTGTTATTGCTGAAGGTAAAGATGAAAAATATACTATTGTAGGGGCTGTAAATAATAACAATATTGGTTTAGTAGACAGTTCAGCCATAAAAAAAATTAAAATTAATAATCGCTTACGCTCCAGAGTACGGAGTTTAATAGCCAACATACAGTTAAACTCAGCGGATGCTGAATTACGCTTACAGGCTGTCAAAATCTTAAATAAGTCAATTACGCAAGATGATTTGAAAACCTTGAAAATACTGGCTGAATCAGAGAAAGATAGTGACGTATTAGAGGCTTTAGAGCTTATTTTTGCGTTAGACGATATGGATAATTCGGATAGAGCCATTCGAATCAAAGGTCTTGAAGCGTTAAAACAAAAAACCAGTCTTACTGCTGTCTATAAGTTACAAGCAATATTAGAAAAAGATAGTGAGGGGAAGTTCCTTGAACCCGATGCCGAGATACGTAAGCACGCAAAATCTGCACTGGTAAAAATGCAATCGCGTTTGAATGCTTATCAAGTTGCACAAACCGTATTTTATGGTTTGAGTTTAGGTGCTGTGCTTGTGCTTGCAGCCATTGGGCTAGCGATTACATTTGGGGTGATGGGAGTCATTAATATGGCGCATGGTGAAATGATGATGCTAGGCGCTTATACAACTTATGTGATGCAATTGATTATGCCGAATCATATTGGCTTATCAGTGATATTGGCAATACCAGCAGCATTTATGGTTTCAGGGATTGTTGGTATTGGTATCGAACGAGGTATTATTCGTCACTTGTATGGACGACCTTTAGAAACATTACTGGCAACATTTGGTGTCAGTCTGGTTTTACAACAAGCGGTACGCTCTATTTTTTCTCCATTAAACCGAAGTGTTATAACACCCGAATTTATGAGTGGGTCATGGCAAATTAATGAATTTTTATCATTAACTTGGAATCGTTTATACATATTATTTTTTTGTTTATTAGTTTTTGCTATTTTATTACAAATTTTAAAGCGTACGAAGTTAGGTCTAGAAGTCAGGGCTGTTTCACAAAACAGAAATATGGCAAAGGCAATGGGTATTCCAACAGATCGGGTTGATGCGATGACCTTTGGCTTAGGCTCAGGCGTTGCGGGTGTGGCAGGGGTGGCGTTAAGTCAGATTACCAATGTGGGGCCAAACTTGGGACAAGCCTATATTGTTGATTCATTTATGGTGGTTGTTTTTGGAGGGGTCGGTAATTTGTGGGGAACGTTAGTCGCAGGCTTTTCTTTAGGTATCGCTAATAAAGTGTTGGAACCCTATGCAGGAGCAGTATTGGCAAAGATTTTAGTGTTGGTCTTTATTATTTTATTTATTCAGAAACGTCCGCGTGGATTATTTCCACAAAAAGGCCGTGCAGCGGAGTCATAATATGTTACTGAAGTATTTTGGAAATGATAAAGAAAGTGGTTTTGTATTGCTAATTCTGGCAGCAGTAACACTTATTATCCCCCTCTGTAATTTGATTTTTTCTGCAGGATCGGTTTTTTACTTTTCAGCCTATACGGTGTCTTTGATTGGAAAGTACTTAACCTTTGCTTTATTGGCCTTGTCGTTAGATTTAGTGTGGGGATATTGCGGTATTTTGGTATTAGGGCAGGGGGCTTTTTTTGCCCTGGGAGGCTATGCCATGGGTATGTATCTAATGCGTCAAATTGGTGATCGTGGCGTTTATGGTAACCCTGATTTGCCTGATTTTATGGTATTTTTAGATTGGAAGGAATTGCCATGGTATTGGAGTGGTTTTGAATCGTTCCCTTTTGCAATGCTAATGGTGATGGTTGTACCTGCTATATTGGCTTTTGTTTTTGGTTGGTTGACTTTTCGCTCTAGAGTGACGGGGGTATACCTTTCTATTATTAGCCAGGCAATGACTTATGCCTTATTACTGGCTTTTTTTAGAAATGAAATGGGCTTTGGTGGCAATAATGGACTAACTGATTTTAAGGATATTGTTGGTTTTAGTTTGCAGTCAGATACAGTCAGAGCCATTTTATTAATGAGCT
This sequence comes from Methylomonas sp., assembly GCA_026988195.1. GTDB lineage: Bacteria > Pseudomonadota > Gammaproteobacteria > Methylococcales > Methylomonadaceae > QPIN01. The sequence continues at coordinate 3,725 of JALSLS010000255.1, read as the reverse complement.
CAGGATTAATTTTAATCGTCGCTTTTATACTTTGCCGATGGTTGGTAAAGACGCGTTTAGGTCGAGTGGTAACAGCGGTAAGAGATCATGAATCACGGGTTCGTTTTTTAGGTTATCGAGTGGAAATGTTCAAATTATGGATATTTGTGTTTTCAGCCATTTTGGCTGGGTTAGCGGGTGCGCTTTATGTCCCACAAGTCGGTATTATTAACCCCAGTGAATTTTCCCCTCTTATTTCCTTAGAAATTGTTGTTTGGGTTGCTGTGGGGGGGCGTGGAACTCTGTACGGTGCAATCATAGGTGCTATTGTTGTAAATTACGGTAAAACTGTTTTGACGGGGGTGTTGCCAGAAGTTTGGTTGTTTACATTGGGAGCTGTTTTTATTTTAGTGACGATTTATATGCCAGAGGGTCTGGTTGGGTTATGGAAACGAAAAATAGGAGGGCTAAATCATGAGTAATACTACCAAGCCTTTACTCAATAGATACCAAACGTTTAATTTTGGCCATACTCACCCCGTTATTAAAGGTAATGTTGACGTAAGTCATGGAACAGTCCTATACATGGAGGATGTGAGTGTTAGTTTTGATGGTTTTAAAGCCTTGAATAACTTATCTCTTTATATTAATGATGGTGAATTACGTTGTCTGATTGGTCCGAATGGTGCGGGTAAAACCACTTTAATGGATGTTATTACTGGTAAAACTAAGGCTGATAGCGGGTCTGTATATTTTGGACAAACCATTGATTTACAACAACTAGATGAAGCGGCTATTGCTCAGGCAGGGATTTGCCGAAAATTTCAGAAACCGAGTGTATTTGAAAAGTTAACGGTATTTGAGAATCTTGAATTATCTTTAAAAGCCGATAAAGGTGCTTGGGTTACTCTGTTTGCTACCTTAAATGGAGAACAAAGGGATCGTATTGATGAGGTGTTGGAAATTATAGGTATGACTTCCCTACGGTTTCAGTTAGCAGGTATCTTGTCTCATGGGCAGAAACAATGGTTGGAAATTGGTATGTTGTTAATGCAGGATCCCCAGGTCATGTTAGTTGATGAACCGGTTGCTGGAATGACGCATCAAGAAATTGATCGTACCGCTGAACTGTTACTATCATTACAAGGAAAACATTCGGTTGTTGTGGTTGAACATGATATGGCATTTGTACGCTCCATCGCTAATAAAGTGACCGTATTGCATGAAGGGTCTGTTTTAATGGAAGGAACAATGGATGAGGTTCAAAACGACCCTCGCGTTATTCAAGTATATTTGGGGGAATAATGTTAAGTATTTCATCGATAGATCAATATTATGGTGAAAGCCATACCTTATGGGAATTAAGCCTTGATGTGCCTGTTGGCTCATGTCTGTGTCTTATGGGACGAAATGGGGTAGGTAAAACGACCTTATTGAAAAGTATTATGGGTTTAATACCGGTTCGTGAAGGTATTATAAAAATGGATGGGCAGGATATTACTTCGGCCAAAGCAGAGTTGCGAGCAGAATTAGGGATAGGCTATGTACCTCAGGGGAGAGAGATTTTTCCATTATTAACGGTAGAAGAAAACCTAAAAGTGGGTTTGCGAGCAGCCAGCAAAATGGGTATTAAAAAAGTGCCTGAGCAGATATATGAAATTTTTCCGGTATTAAAACAAATGCTTAATCGCCGTGGGGGGGATTTATCCGGTGGACAGCAGCAGCAATTAGCAATAGGGCGAGCTTTGGTTTTAAACCCAAAACTCCTGATTCTGGATGAACCTACAGAAGGCATTCAGCCAAATATTGTCAGTCAAATTGGCGATGTCATTATTCGCTTGAATCGAAGTAAAGGCTTTCCTGATCCAGCAGTTAGCCCGAGTAAAGGTATTACCCTTGAAGCAATCTCCAAAATTAATAAAGAGATGGGCGTTACCGTCTTGTTAGTTGAGCAAAAGCTCCCTTTCGCACGTAAAGTAGCGGATCAGTTCTGTATTATGGAGCGTGGAAGAAATGTTGCTATCGGAAAAATGCCAGAACTGACAGATGAAATAGTCAAAAAATATTTAACGGTATAATATGAGGGTTTTATTAAATCCATGCTCATCCTTTTATAGGTATGGCTATTTTAGCGGAGAGGTAATGTGATGCTTTCAGAAGTGAGACAGATTAAAAAACTCACTCATAATGATGAAAATTTTAACAAGCAGGGGTGGAAAGCAGAGCTAAAGCTAGGTTTTGTTTATTCAGCTAATAAAACCACATTACCTCATCGCAGTCACTTTGGTCCTTTAAGGGTGCAACGTCCTTTTTACCCAGAGGGTGATGTATGTCATGTTTATTTGTTGCATCCACCGGGAGGTGTTGTGGCAGGTGATCAATTATCCATAGAAGTTAATGTGGATAAACAGGCGCAAGCATTAATCACCACACCTGGAGCTGCTAAGTTTTATCGCAGTACGGGGGAACAGGCATTTCAAACAGTCTCTTTAAAAGTAAGTGACGGAGCTACTTTGGAGTGGTTGCCTCAAGAAACCATTATTTTTGAAGGCGCCAATATTATATCCAATGTTAAAGTTGAGCTTGCTAGTAGTGCCCGTTTTATTGGTTGGGAAATATTAGTTTTAGGGCGACCTGCGGCAGGGGAAAGCTTTACACAAGGACAGGCTCTCTTACAGTGGCAAATATTTCGTGATGGAGAACCGTTGTTTTTAGAAAAAATGCGCTTAGACTCGGAAGCTTTTTTAGCTCGATGGGGGCTTAATGGATGTTCAAGTTTTGGTACTTTATTTGCCAATGGAGCGACTGCTTCCAATCTAGAAGCTGTTAGACATTTGATTGCAGATACGCCGGGTCGAGGCGTGACATTAATAGATGATTTGTTAATATGTCGAGCAAGTGATAATAAAACACAGTTGATCCGTCATTTTTTTGAAAAGGTACGTTCACTTATTCGTAGTGATATAGTGCAACAGCAGCCCTACACGCCAAGGATTTGGGCAACCTAATATTTATTTTTAAAGGTAAGTTATGCAACTCTCCCCACGTGAAAAAGACAAATTATTGATTTTTACTGCTGGTTTACTCGCTGAAAGGCGCAAACAGCGAGGCCTTAAATTAAATTACCCTGAAGCGATTGCTTTTATTTCTGCCGCTGTGATGGAAGGGGCGCGTGATGGGCGAACTGTTGCCGAATTAATGGAATATGGACGGACATTGCTTAATCGTGACGATGTCATGGATGGCATCTGTGAAATGCTAGCGGATGTACAAGTAGAGGCAACTTTTCCTGATGGTACCAAATTGGTAACCATTCATAACCCAGTTGAATAGAGGCGAGAAAATGATTCCAGGTGAAATTTTAGTTTCTAAAGGTGATATTGAGCTGAATGAAAACCTAACTGTAATTTCTATTACGGTTGCAAATGCAGGTGATAGACCCATTCAAGTGGGGTCACATTATCATTTTTATGAAACCAACCTTGCGCTCAGTTTTGATCGTGAAAAAACCAAGGGTTATCGGCTTGATATTGCAGCAGGTACAGCAATACGTTTTGAACCGGGTCAAGAGCGTGATATACAACTGGTGCCATACACGGGGCTGCGGAATATCTATGGTTTTCGGCAAGATATTATGGGTAGTTTGAATGTAGAGTTAGGGGATTAAAAATGAGTAAAATTAGTCGTCAAGCTTATAGTGAGATGTTTGGCCCAACCGAGGGTGACCGTGTACGGTTAGCAGACAG
>JALSLS010000254.1 GCA_026988195.1 Methylomonas sp. | reverse complement strand
TATGGCGTTGCAGTAAAGTGAAAACTTCAAGTAATGCTAGTGGATGTTTATTAAACGTATCGGTTTCTTTAGCTTCGATATAGCCGTTAATTGAATAAAAATAATCGTTTGTAGGGACAAGTTGTTTAATTGAATCTGTGTCAATCAGTTGTTCATTAAATAGCTGGAGTAGAATCTCGTTAGTCCGCTCTAGTTCAGTGACTGTTCTAAAGTAGTATTGCATGAACTGCTCTACATCAGGATTATTCTCAGCATCGACAAAGTTAAACTGTTTTGCTAATTCTCGTTGATAGTCAAAGGCGAGTAGGTCTTGGCTGCTTTTCGTGAGTGTGTGTAGGGCGTAACGAATACGCCATAAAATATCACGGCAGGCGTTGAGTTCATTGTATTCTGTTGCAGAGAAATAACCATACATGATCAACTCTTTAAGCGAGGTTGATTTGTAGTGATGTTTAAATACCCAAGCAATATTTTGTAAATCCCGTAATCCACCGGGACCCTCTTTTATGTTAGGTTCAAGGTTGTAAGCTGTTTCATGATATTTTGCATAACGTTTTTCTTGTTCTTGCATCTTTGCTGCGAAATAATCAGCAGATGACCAGAGTGATGCTTGTGAGACCTGTTTCGATAAATCCGAAAATAAAATAGGGTTACCATTAATTAACCTGATTTCAAGCAGGTTAGTCATAATGGTTTGGTCTTCCTTAGCAGCTTGTATACACTCAGGAATAGTTCGAATCGATTGCCCTGGTTTTAAACCAATATCCCATAAAAAATTAGAGAAGCCGGATAGGTTATCTTGAAATGTATGGGTATCTGAATTCTTAAGCAAGATTAAAATATCTATATCAGAATTGGGGAAAAGTTCATTTCGTCCATATCCGCCTGTCGCCAATAAACAAAGTTCAGTTGAATATTGTTTTAGAAAATAATTCCAACAAAGAGTTAAAACATCATCAATAAATGCAGAATTTTCAATTAATAAATCACCTACATTGAGTTGAGGGTCAAACTTCTGACTTTGTTCCGTTTTTTTCTCACTAATGATTTGTTTAAGCTTAAGGTGAGGTTTATCATCAGAAAAAATATCGTTTGGGTTCAAGCTAAAGGGAGTATTCACTTTTCTTCCTGACGTAAAGTTAATATTTCATACCCCTCAGGGGTGACTAGAATAGTATGTTCCCATTGCGCGGATAGGCTACGATCTTTGGTGACAGCTGTCCAACCATCTTTGAGCACTTTCATATGTCTTTTGCCAATATTAAGCATAGGCTCGATGGTAAAGATCATTCCCTCCTCTAAAACCTCTCCCTCTCCTGGTTTACCAAAGTGCATCACATGCGGGTCTTCATGAAAGTTTTTACCTATTCCGTGGCCACAAAACTCTTGTACGATTGAATAGCGATTTGATTCAGCAAATTTTTGGATGGCATGACCAATATCCCCTAATGTAGCCCCTGGTCTTATTTGATCTATCCCTAAAAAAAGGCTTTTCTGAGTAATATCAACTAAGCGTTTTGCAAAAGGGGCGACGGGGCCTACACAAAACATTTTACTGGTATCGCCATGATATTCATCTTTAATAACGGTAATATCAATATTGATAATATCGCCTTTTTTAAGTTTTTTATCAGAGGGAATACCATGACAAATAGTCTGGTTTATTGAAGTGCAAATAGATTTAGGAAATCCGCGGTAATTTAATGGGGCAGGTATAGCTTGTTGTTGATTAACAATATAATCGTGACAAATTTGATCAAGTTCATTAGTGGTAACACCTGGAACAACGTGTGGAGCGATCATTTCTAAAACTTCAGCAGCCAATTTACCTGCAATACGCATTTTGTTAATTTCTGATTGGTTCTTTATGGAAATGCTCATAAGCTGGGATTGTTTTGGTCGATTTTAAAATTAAGTCTATTATGCCATAAGAGATAATAGGATTAGAAAAGACTTAGTATAAAGGTAAGGATTTAGCATCTTTCATTACTTGGTTCACACTTTTTAGCTACCCACTTAAAGCGGAACAGATTTTCATGCAAAAAAAGTAGGGTGGGCAACCTTTTCTGCCCACCATCAATGCTGCAACACAGTAGGCAAAAAAATTGCCCACCCAACAATTTATAAACTGTCCAGTCTTAATTTGCACCCTACTTTGAGTAGGAAATAAGCAATGCCAAAGATTTGACTAAATTTAAGTGAACAAAAATTATAGGGCTATACTTAAAACATCTTAGAAAAGCCTCATTATAGTTAAACAAGTTAAACTCCTAGCGGTAGGTATGAATAAAATAAATAACAAAGATAAATGGAAAGGTCGTTTTAAAAATTCAATTAGTAGAACTCTACTGTTATGGTTTTTATTATTAGCGATGCTACCTATGAGTTTAGTTGCTTATATAAGTTATCAGCAAGCATCGGATGGACTTTATAAAACAGCGGTAGCGCATATAAAGGATATTGCTAAGGCAGATAGTCAGTTTGTACATAATTGGTTTGATTTCCGCTTTAAAGATGCGGAAAAGCAAGCTGCAGCTCCTAATTCTTCTTTTCTTTTACGTCAATTACGGAGTGGTTTAAAGTTAAGTCGTCAGCCGCTTTCTGAATTTGTTAAAAGTAATAGCTGGAAAAGTATTGTGGTAGAAAATCAAGCAGATTTGCTGACGATGATGAAGTATTACGACTATATTGATGATCTTTTTTTGATTGATCATAATGGTGATGTTCTTTATTCCGTTAAGCATAAATCTGATTTAGGCGAAAATTTATTTTTAGGGAGGTATAGGCATAAACGTTTTTCGAAAGCGGTAAAAGCGAGTTTAAAGAAAAAGGTGGCTCTGTTTTCTGATTTAGAATTTTATGCACCTAGTAATAATACGCTTGCAGGCTTTATAGTGACGCCTGTTTCAAATGAATTAGGCGAGATGGAGGGTGTATTAGCGGTTCAATTAAAAGTGAATGCAGTTTTCTCGGTTATTGGTGGGGGGGCTCCCGTTAGGCCTTCGATGATTAGATATGTGTTGGATCAAGCAGGTGAACTTTGGACAATATTTGATAGCGATCCAGAACAACAGACTGCCGATAACATCAAAGGAGCAATTGAGCATTATATTGTAGGCGATGATGGGTTATTAAGAACAAAAATGCTATCGGGTAGTGCTGATGAGGTTTTAACTAAGAAAATAGAAAGTCAACAATTTAAACTTTGGAAAAACGAGCATGGTATTTTAGGGACTCATAATTTGAGTATGACTGAAGATACTTTTGAGTACCTTGATCCTAATGGAAAATATGTGATTGGGGTGCATAATACAATTCATATTCCGGGGGTTAATTGGGCGCTCTTTAGTGAGGTTGACCGCGACAAAGCTTTAGCTTATGTCATTCAACTTAAGCAATTAAATATAATAATAGTTGTTTTTACAGGTTTTTTAGCCATAGCCTTAGCTATTTTTCAAGCAAGAAGGCTTAGTCATCCCATTAAAAAATTACTTACTACTGTACGCGCAGTTGAAGCGGGGGATATAAGTACCGGTGTTGAGGTGACAGGAAATAATGAGATCAGTTTACTGGCTGAGTCTTTCAATCAAATGTTGCAAACTCGACAACTACAATGGAATAAGCTTGAGAAAAGTGAGTTGCAAGCGCAAAAAGCATTATTTGAACTTAATGAGCAGAAATTTGCATTAGATCAACATGCTATTGTAAGTGTGACCGATGTTAAAGGAAATATTACCTTAATTAATGATAAATTTTGTGAGCTCAGCGGCTATAGTCGTGAGGAGTTGCTAGGAAGTAATCATCGTATTGTAAACTCGGCTTATCACTCCACTGAGTTTTTTAAACAAATGTATAAAACCATAGCCAGTGGAAAGGTTTGGCATGGTGAGTTGTGTAACAAAGCGAAAGGTGGGCGCTTGTATTGGGTGGAAAGTACCATTGTGCCTTTTTTCAATAAAAACGCTAAGCCCATTAGCTATATTGCTATTCGAACCGATATAACTGAACGAAAAAAAACTGACCTTGCCACAAAGGAAATTAAAGAGCGCCTAGAATTAATTATGTCTAGCACTGGAGTTGGTGTTTGGGATTGGAGTGTAATGACTGGGGAAGTTGAATTTAATGACCGCTGGGCAGCTATCACTGGTCATACTCTTGCTGAATTATACCCCCTAGATATGGAGACTTGGACCAGTAAAGTTCATCCAGATGATTTGACTCGATCTAGTCAGCTATTAGAAAAACATTTTGATGGTGAGATAGAAAGCTATGAGTGTGAATTACGTTTGAGACATAAAGATGGAGGCTGGGTTTGGGTGTTGGATTCAGGGCGCTTGGTTGAACGTGATCAAAATGGCTTTCCCATTAGAATGATTGGTACCTTATTAGATATATCGAAAAGAAAACAGGCAGAGGAGTTACAGAAAAAAAATGAACAACGCTTTCTTGATTTATTTTTGCTTTCTGAAGATGCTATGCTTTTAATTGATCAAGATAAGTTCGTTGAATGTAATGCTGCAGCTGCCAAAATGCTGGGATATAAGGATGGTGAGCAACTTATGCAGCATTCACCAGCAGAGTTTTCCCCCTCGAGACAGCCTGATGGTCAGAATTCAGTGGTGAAAGCTGAAAAGATGATTAAAATTGCATTTGACCAAGGTGTTAACCGTTTTGAATGGATGCATAAGAAAAAATGTGGCGAGGTATTTCCTGTCGAGGTATCTTTGGCACTTGCTCCTATGTTAATTGGGGGTAAAACAGTTATTCATTGTATTTGGCGAGACTTAACTCAAATTAAGCGAGCTGAATTTGAGTTAATTGAAGCGAAACAAAATGCTGAAATTGCTAATAAAGCAAAAGGCGAATTTTTAGCCAATATGAGTCATGAGATTCGCACACCTATGAATGGAGTCATTGGTATGACTGAATTATTGCTAGATCATGAGCTAGAATCAGAGCAGCAGCATCGTGCTTTAACGATTAAGCGTAGTGCTGAGTCATTATTGACTATTATTAACGATATTCTTGATTTTTCTAAAATAGAAGCGGGTAAATTAGATCTGGAAATATTAGATTTTAATTTAGGTGTTTTACTAGAAGATATTGCTGACTCTTTAGCGGTACGTGTTCATGAAAAAAATCTAGCGTTTATTTGTTCGCTAAACCCCAGTTTACCGCAATGGTTTAAAGGGGATCCTGGGCGTATAAGACAGGTTTTGACTAATTTAATAGGTAATGCGATTAAATTTACCGAGCAAGGCCAAGTTGCGGTTAGTTATCAGCTTGTGTCTAATCAAGTTGGCGATACAATGCTAAGGTTTTCTGTTACAGATACAGGGATAGGATTAAGCAATGAGCAGCAAGCTAGGCTATTTCAAAAATTTAGCCAAGCGGATGGGTCTACAACGCGTAAATTTGGAGGGACGGGTTTAGGCTTGGCTATCTCAAAACAGTTAGTTGAAATCATGGGTGGAGAGATTGGAATACAGAGTGAAATAGGGCAAGGTTCAAATTTTTGGTTTACCTTAGCTTTGCAGCAAGCTGAAGCAAAAGAGCCGCCTCTTAAAACAGATGTGTTGAAAAGTGAATATATATTAGTTGTTGATGATAATGAGACCAATAGAGAGGTTTTTAGGCAGTTCTTAACGGCATGGGCTGTTCCCCATTTACTTGTTGATAGTGGCTCTTCTGCTCTACAAGCTCTTTATGATGCTACTGCACAGAACAAACCTTTCAGTATGGCGCTTATAGATATGAAAATGCAGGATATGAGTAGATCTACGCTAGCTGAAATGATTCTTAGCAAAAAACAGTTTTCAGATATTAGTTTGGCGCTATTAACCTCTAGGGGACAACGGATTGATGCGGATAAAATACAAGAACTGGGGTTTTCTGCTTATTTAAGTAAGCCCATTCATCAGTCTGAATTGTATAGTACATTGTTGCAACTTGCTAATATACAGGATAATAAGGCTGGTACAGTATTGCTGAAACCTTATACGGCGCGCGAGCAATACCCTAAGTTTAAGGCAAAAACCTTGGTTGTTGATGATAATAATACTAACCAGTTAGTTGCCAAAGGCATGTTAGAAAAATTTGGTATAGAGACTGAGTTAGCTAACAATGGGCTGGAAGCTATTAATTTATTAGAAAAGTCGGTATACGACCTGGTTTTTATGGATTGCCAAATGCCTGTTATGGATGGCTATACCGCAACCAAAAACATTCGGGACTCTCAGTCTGCCGTATTAAATCATCAAACCATTATCGTTGCGATGACCGCTAATGCCATGCAAGGTGATAAAGAAAAATGCTTTGCAGCGGGTATGGATGATTTTATTGCTAAACCGGTTGACCCTAAAAAACTAGCTACAATATTAGAAAAATGGTTAGCAAAAGAATCAAATGATTCAAGTGTGGAAATCAATGAGACTGAAGCCATTAAGTCAGGTGAAGAGGATATCATTATTTTTGATTATGATGAAATGAGTGCGAGGTTAATGAATGACCAAGAGCTTATTAAAATTATTGCAGATACTTTTTTAGCGGATATGCCGGTTCAAATTGAACAGCTAAAAGGTTTTGTAGAACAACAAGAAATTGAAAATATCACGGCTCAGGCTCATAAAATAAAAGGTGCAGCATTAAATGTAGGTGCCATAGCCTTAAGTAATTTAGCATTAAAAATTGAACAAGCTGGAAAGAATAAAAAATTGACAGATATTTGTCAGTATTTAACTATACTTGAACAAAGTTATATACAAACACAAACAGCTATGAAGGAAACAATTGAATGAAATTGCTGATTGCAGAGGATAGTCTAACGTCTAGAACGGTGTTGGAATATGTGACTCGGAAGTGGGGGTATGACCCGATAGTGACTGAAGATGGCGAACAGGCTTGGCAAGTCTTTCAAGAGTCTGATATTAAGCTGTTGTTGATTGATTGGGAAATGCCAAAATTAAATGGGGTTGATTTATGTAAAAGGATTAGAGCGCTAGAAACAGATAACCCCCCCTTTATTATTTTATTAACAGGACGGACGGAAACTAAAGATATTGTTTCAGCTCTTGATGCGGGGGCGAATGATTATATTGTTAAGCCCTTTATTAATGAAGAGTTACAAGCTCGAATAAAAGCTGGGCAACGTATTTTAGACTTACAAACTAAGCTAAAAAAGACCCAAGATCTGATGATTTATGAGAAAGAAGTTATTGAAAATATTATTTTAAAAATGCGAGCGTCAAAACCCTTTGATGGCTCACAGCTTAGAACACTAGACTGTCCTGTGGAAAAAACTTCGGGAGATATTATGCTATCAGCTTTAACACCCGATAAAGCTCGTTATGTATTGATGGGAGATTTTACCGGACATGGCTTAGTTGCAGCTGTAGGTGGGCCAATTGTCTATGACGTGTTTTATACTATGACAGCTAAAGGGATTGCATTGAACGAAATAGCCACTGAAATTAATCGGCAAATGCTAGAAAAAATGCCCACAGGGTTATTTCTAGGTGCTGTATTTATAGAATTAAGTCCTGATGGACAGGCTTTAACTATCTTGAATTGTGGCATGTCTGATGCTTTAATTTACCGAGATTGTAAATTATGGCAGAAGACTCCTTCAAGTTTATTAGCCTTAGGAATTATTAAACAAGATTTTGATGATGCTGTTCATTTTGATGTGAAGCCTGGTGACAGAGTTTATGCTTTTTCTGATGGTATAACAGAAGTGATTAATTCAGAAAAAGAGGAGTTTGGGCAAGCACGTTTTGAACAGCTTATTGAACAATTATTAACCACAAATGCTGAAATAAGTTTTCTAAGTGATGCAGTTGAACAATTTAAAGGACATGAAAAGCAGTTTGATGATATTACTTTGATAGAGTTAACTTGTTAGCTTAGGTAACGGGCAATAATAACCCACCAAAATAGTTCCCTCGCTCCAGCGTCACTGCCATTAAGTTAAGCTTCAAAAGTAGGATGGGCAAAGGAGGTACGACGTGCCCATCAATGGCATCGTGCTGAATTGATGGGCACGCTATCACTTTGCCCATCCTACAGTATCCTTAACTTAATGGCAGTGCGCTTCAGCATGGGAATGCATTTGTGAAAGGGGGGTATTGGGGCTACTGCCTAGGTACCCCCGACTTTCAACCACCAAGCTCTCTAACCCACTCGTCTTTTAACAGGTGTCTGTATATACTTCGCACGGTCACGACTGCGGATTTCTAACCGCTGAGTTTTTGCCAATAGCTGCGGTGCTGAAACAGTTGCGTAGCTTGCTATGCGCCTGTTTCAGCACCTTGCTATAGACAAAAATCAGCAGCTTATAAATTCCGCAGTCGTGACCGTGCGAAGTATAGTCCAGATTTTAATCTATCTTTTTCCATTCAATATACTGTTATAATACACTCCAATTTTTATTAATTCTGGATGAGAGATCTACATGATTCAAGGTAGTATCGTTGCATTAGTAACACCAATGGATATTAATGGCGCGATAGATAAAGATAGCCTAAAAAAGTTGGTGGAATTTCATATTGATCAAGGAACTGATTCTATAGTTGCGATGGGAACAACGGGTGAATCAGCAACACTAGATGAAGCTGAGCATTGTGATGTTGTTAAATGTGTTGTTGAATATGTTGCAGGTAGAATTCCGGTTATAGCTGGAACAGGTGCAAACTCTACAACTGAGGCTGTTGCTTTAACTCAAGCGGCTAAAGATGCAGGGGCAGATGCCTGCTTGCTAGTTACACCTTATTACAACAAACCCACTCAAGAAGGTCTTTATTTACATTTTAAGGCTATTGCAGATGCAGTCGATATTCCTCAAATTTTATATAATGTGCCTGGCCGTACAGCGTGTGATATGTTGCCAGAAACTATCGGCAGATTATCGGCTATTAATAATATCGTAGGTGTAAAAGAAGCAACAGGTGAATTAGATAGAGTTAAAATTATACGAGATTTATGCGGTGATGAATTTGCTATTTATACGGGGGATGATGCGACCAGTTGTGAATTTTGTTTACTTGGTGGAAATGGCAGCATTACCGTATCTGGAAATGTTGCTCCTAAACTAGTACATAAGATGATCTCAGCGGCTATCCAAGGGGATAGAAAGCTTGCTGAATCAATCGATAAAAAATTAACAGGCTTGCACCAACATCTTTTTATCCAGTCCAACCCTATTCCTGTTAAATGGGCAGTTACTGAAATGGGTTTAATGGAAAAAGGTATTCGACTACCCTTAACATGGTTGACTGACGACTGTTATGACACTGTCCGTAAAGCAATGAGCCAAGCTGAAGTTAGTTAAGTGAAAAAATTAAAGATAACATTAAATATACTGATCGCAGTTAGTTTATCTGCATGCGGAGCTGTTAAAAATTTATTTCCTGATAAAGGAAAAGATTATCAATTGACTGCAGAAATCCCTGAGTTAATTGTTCCTGCTGACCTAACTACTTATAACCAGCAGTCAACAGCAACGATCAATAATCAGACGCCAATAATTGAACAGCCTACAAAGCCTGAAAATACTGTTTCTGAGCCGAGTGATACTAAACCTGATGTTGTTGTTGAATTGGTTGAATATTCAGGAGGGGCAACCCGAATACGTATTGAAGACTCCATTCAAAGAACTTGGCGTATTGTAGGCAAGGCATTGAGCAGAAATGCTATTGAAATTACCAAACGAAATGAATATGAGTATCTTTATACTGTCGAATATGATCCAAATTTTAAGAGCGTAGAAGATGGTTCTTTATGGGATGAAGTATTGTTTATATTCGGTAATGACCCTGCAAATGAACAAACATTTAAAATAAGGTTGGCTGAAAATGGCATGTTAACCGAGATTATTGTGCTTGATAATAAAGACCAGCCTCAATCAGCAGGGAATGGTTTTAAATTATTAAATTTATTGTACAAAACAATTAAAGCTGATTTAGCTAACTCGCAATAAATAACCAACCCAAATAGTTCCCACACTCTGAGTCACTGCCATTAAGGTAACAGGTAGGATGTACTGACGATAGGAAGCGCATCGTTTACAGCTGATGCGCTTCCTATCGTCAGCACATCCTACAGCAAATTGCTTAACTTAATGGTAGTGACGCTCTGAGTGGTAGTTTATTTATTTCCAGCTTACAATCAAACAAAATAGGCTTATTTATTACTGATAAAGTTTCTAATTAAACTGTCAGCGCCTCTTCTTAAAGCTCTCATTTACCAAACCTTCACTGTTTGGAGGGGGCTTAAAAATTCATAATTAATATTTATCTACATTAACATGTTAAAAATCCTTGGAACATCAGCCCTTTCAGAGCATCGTTTAAACCAGTTGTTAACTCAACTTAAACAAATAGAGCCTAGTATATCCGCAGTAACGGCGAGATTTGTGCATTTTGTTGAGGTTGAGCGGGATTTAACGACTGAAGAAATGTCAATGCTAGAACGCTTGTTAACCTACGGTTATGCTAAACCAGTTGAGGATGTTCAAGGTGAATATTTTTTAGTGGTGCCACGGCCAGGTACAATTTCACCGTGGTCAAGTAAAGCAACTGAAATTGCACAGCGTTGTGGATTAAACGCTGTTTTACGACTGGAAAGAGCCATTGAATACAGTGTTGCTGGTGAGTTATCGAATAATATTAAAGAAACTATCGAGCATTTAATTCATGACAGAATGACTCAATCAATCTTTGAAAGTGAACAAGGTTTAGACTTATTTGTACACCATGATCCAAAACCCTTATTGAGCGTTTCTATTATAGAGCAGGGGCGTGAAGCATTAATTTTAGCCAATACGGAGTTGGGTTTAGCCTTATCGGCTGATGAGATTGATTATTTAACCACTCGTTTTACAGAATTAGGCAGAAACCCAACGGATGTTGAATTAATGATGTTTGCACAAGCAAACTCAGAGCATTGCCGACATAAAATCTTTAATGCCAGCTGGACTATTGACGGTGAAGAACAGGCTAAATCTCTGTTTGGCATGATTAGAAATACCGCTGATAAAAATCCACAAGGTATTTTATCAGCATACAGTGATAATGCTTCAGTTGCTGAGGGGTCAACAGCAGAGGTGTTTATTCGCAATCCACAAACAGGTGAATATGCGTATATAAAAGAAGACGCACATTTGTTGATGAAAGTGGAAACGCATAATCACCCCACCGCTATTTCCCCACACCCCGGTGCGGCAACCGGTTCTGGTGGTGAAATTCGTGATGAAGGTGCCACCGGCCGTGGATCGGCTACTAAAGCAGGGTTAACGGGTTTCACCGTATCTCATTTAAAAATCCCTGGTTTTGAACAACCTTGGGAAACTGAGAATGGTAAGCCTGAGCGCATTTCCTCTGCTTTAGACATTATGCTAGAAGGGCCTATTGGTGGCGCGGCATTTAATAATGAATTTGGACGACCTAATATTGCAGGTTATTTCCGCAGTTTTGAGCAGGCAGAAGAAACTGGCAAAGAAAACCAGTACCGAGGTTACCATAAGCCTATTATGATTGCGGGCGGTATGGGAAATATTCGCCCCATGTTAGTCGATAAACATAAAATTCCAGCCGGTTCATTGATCATCATTTTAGGGGGGCCTGCTATGTTGATTGGTTTGGGGGGGAGTGCCGCTTCATCACAAACTTCAGGAGAAAGTGCGGCAGAATTAGATTTCGCTTCGGTTCAACGTGAGAACCCAGAAATGGAACGCCGTTGTCAGGAAGTGATTAATCATTGTAATGCGATGGGGCATGATACACCCATTATTTCAATTCATGACATTGGTGCGGGAGGATTATCCAATGCTGTCCCCGAAATTATTCATGATTGTGAAAAAGGCGGCAAGTTTGAATTGCGTGATGTCAACAATGCAGATAAAGGCATGTCACCGATGCAAATTTGGTGTAATGAAGCCCAAGAACGCTATGTTGTCGCTATTGCACCAGAATCTCTGGAATTATTTGAATCTTTTTGTGAGCGTGAACATTGCCTATTTGCCGTGATTGGTGAAGCAACTGACGAACAACAGTTAACTTTAACAGATAATTTCTTAGGTAAAACAGCCGTTGATATTCCTATGTCTATCCTGTTTGGAAAATCACCAAAAATCCACAAAGAAGTTAGTAAAACCAGTCGTACATTATCGGCCTTAAACCTTAAGGATATTGATTTATCAGAAGCAGTAAAGAGAGTTATATCTTTTCCAGCTGTTGCGGATAAAAGTTTTCTTATTCATATTGGAGACCGCTCGGTAACCGGACTGGTTACAAGAGATCAAATGGTAGGGCCTTGGCAAATACCCGTAGCGGATGTTGCGGTTACTGCTTCTGGTTTTCATGCTTTAACGGGTGAAGCTATGGCGATGGGCGAACGGACTCCATTAGCTATTATTGACGCACCTGCTTCAGGTCGAATGGCGGTTGCAGAATCATTAACTAACTTAGCCGCAGCAAGAATAGAATCATTAAATAAAGTGAAAATATCAGCAAACTGGATGGCAGCTTGTGGTAGTGAAGGTGAAGATGTTGCTTTATTTGATACGGTTAAAACAGTGGGTATGGATATTTGCCCAGATCTAGGTATTGCTATTCCGGTAGGTAAAGATTCTTTATCTATGAAAACAGTATGGAATGAAGGAGGTAAAGATAAAACCATGACTTCACCACTATCTTTGATTATTACCGCATTTGCCCCGGTTTTAGATGTCAGTAAAACCTTAACACCTCAGTTGAAAGATGAAGACAGCGTACTCATTTTAATCGACTTGGGTGCAGGAAAAAATAGATTAGGGGGTTCTGTTTTAGCGCAAACCTATAATCAGATAGGTAATGAAACACCCGATTTAGAGGATACCGCTCTATTCAAAAAATTCTTTAACGCTATTCAAACCCTAAATGTTCAAGATAAATTATTGGCTTATCATGATCGCTCAGATGGCGGCTTATTAGCAACCATTGCAGAAATGGTTTTTGCTGGACGTAAAGGCGCAGAAATTGAACTGGACAGTTTGGTCTGCGAAAATGAAGATTTATTAGCAGCTTTATTTAACGAAGAACTTGGCGCAGTTATTCAGGTTAATCAAACAGATGTTGATGAGGTGATGGACTTTTTGTGTAGCGCTGGGTTAGAAAAGTGTACTCAGTTAATCGGATGGGTACTCGATAAACAACAGCAACTTAATATTACCTACCAAGGCCAAGAAATTTATACCGAAAGTAGAGCCAACCTTCAACAAGCTTGGTCTGAAGTCAGTTATAGAATGCAAGCCTTACGGGATGACCCAGAATGTGCAAAACAACAATTCGATCGAATTACGGATGATAAGGATCCAGGATTATCGGCAACATTAAGCTTTGATATTGATGAAAATATTATTGCAAAATTTGCCACAGCATTACGCCCTAAAGTAGCGATCCTAAGGGAGCAAGGGGTTAATGGTCATGTGGAAATGGCAGCGGCTTTTGACCGAGCAGGCTTTACCGCCATTGATGTACATATGAGTGATATTATTAATGCCCGCGTCACTTTAAGCGATTTTGTCGGTTTAGTTGCCTGTGGTGGCTTCTCTTATGGGGATGTTTTAGGAGCCGGTGGAGGCTGGGCAAAATCTATTTTATTTAATGCTAAAGCAAGAGAACAGTTTACAGCCTTCTTTAAACGTGAAGATACCTTTGGTTTAGGCGTTTGTAATGGCTGTCAAATGATGTCAGGATTAAAAGAAATTATCCCAGGCGCAGAACATTGGCCAGAATTTAAACGTAATGATTCTGAACAGTTTGAAGCCAGAGTATCGGTGGTTAAAGTGCAGCCATCTCCCTCTATTTTAATGACGGGGATGGAAGGCTCAACATTGCCCGTGGTTATTGCTCATGGAGAAGGGCGAGCAGAATTTAATAACGCATCAGCAGCAGAGGCTTTGGTTGCATTAAACTATATTGATAACTATGGTGAAAATACCACCGATTTCCCAGCCAACCCAAATGGGTCACCTGATGGGATTACAGGACTAACCACAACAGATGGGCGCTTTACTATTATGATGCCCCATCCCGAACGTTGTTTTAGAACCCTACAAAACTCATGGTATCCAGAACAGTGGAATGAGGATGGTGCATGGATGAGAATGTTTAGAAATGCCAGAGTTTGGGTCGGGTAATACAGTATATTCACCATCGTTCCCGCGCTCCAGCGTGGGAACTATTTTGGTGGATATTATTTAGTGCGAGTGACCTAAGGTATAAAACCAAGTAGCCTTGATGCAGCAAAGTGGAATCAAGGGAGGCCAAGGAAAAATCCTTGATTCCACTTCGTTTCATCAAGGCTACAAAGCTTAACTTACCGGCATAGGATAAATTGCCAAATCTTTATTCGCTAAAGATAGAATTTAAAATTCCATATATAAAACATTATGAATTACAAAACCATAGAATCTTTTGTAGGTAATACTCCCTTAGTTCGTTTACAAAGGTTACCGGGCCAAACGAGCAATACTATTTTAGTTAAACTAGAAGGCAATAATCCAGCCGGTTCCGTTAAAGACCGCCCAGCGTTAAGTATGATTAAACACGCTGAAGCCAGAGGTGAGATAAAACCAGGCGATAGTTTAATTGAAGCGACCAGTGGCAACACCGGGATTGCATTAGCGATGGCATCAGCCATTAAAGGCTATAAAATGACTTTAATAATGCCTGATAATATGAGTGCAGAAAGAATAGCTTCAATGAAAGCCTATGGTGCAGACATTATTTTAACCCCCGCTGCGGGCAGTATGGAAGGTGCAATTGATTTAGCCAGAAAAATGCAGGATGAAGGTAAGGGACGCATTCTGGATCAATTCTCAAATGCTGATAATCCTCTAGCACATTATGAAGGAACTGGGCCTGAAATTTGGCGCGATACCGAAGGTCAAATAACTCATTTTGTGAGTGCGATGGGAACTACCGGTACCATCATGGGAATCTCTCAGTATTTAAAAGAACAGAATTCAGCTATTCAAATTATTGGGGTGCAACCAGAAGGAAAATCAAAAATACCCGGCATTAGACGATGGCCTGAAGAATATTTACCTAAAATTTATAACCCAGAAAATATTGATCAAATAATGGATGTGGATCAATTATCAGCAGAAAATACCACCCGTGAATTGGCAGCAAAAGAAGGGATATTTTCTGGTATATCATCAGGAGGAGCTGTTTCTGTAGCTTTGTCATTATCCAAAACAGTAGAGAATGCAATAATAGTCGCTATTATTTGTGACCGTGGGGATCGTTATCTTTCTACAGGGGTGTTTCCAAGTTAAATGTGTTTTTACACGCATCCATTTTATGCTCGAATGAAGCAAAGCTGGAACACCAATTTAAGACAAGGCAGTTTAAAAAACTGTAGGGTGGGCAATCTTTTCTGCCCACCATGTTGCAATATTGATGGAGGTTAAAAAACTGCCCACCCTACTTTTGCATAAAGACCCGTCCAGTAATTTTAGTAGACTGAGTACCCTGAGTACCCAAACCAACCATTATAATTTGGCTATAAAGACCTGCATCCAGTTAGAGAGTGATAAAGTTAATTGATACTCACAATGCAGTAGTACGAGTCTCAGCCATTTTATAAAAACACCGATTCAACTGTTATACGTCATCTCGGCAGGGATTCACATTATGCTATCCTGCATAATGCCCTTTGGGTAAATGCAAACCTGTTCCAGACAGATTTGTGTCGAGATCCAGAATCCAAGGATGGGATGATTGTATAAACAAGTATCTGCTAATTATTCAGATCGTATATCCCTATACACTGGATACCAGCAATCCCTGCTGGTATGACGTGGAACTGGTGTGCTGTATATGGCGGAAGCTCATGGGTAATCAGGAAAACAATAACCAAAAAAACAAAGCAATGTTGTTAAATTTTAAGCCTTTAGCATTACTAATAACGCTACTATTCTTGTTTAAGCCTGTTAATGCCTTAGATAATCTAAGCATAGAAATACAGCAGCTACAAAATAAAAATTGGCAACTTCATAACATCAGTTTGTCATTAGCTGGTTTACAAAACTCATCACAACAACTTAGTTTATTAATAA
>JALSLS010000253.1 GCA_026988195.1 Methylomonas sp. | reverse complement strand
CCATCTGGTTGGCTTAAAACAACCCGCGAAAGGCTCAGTGTTTTATCAAAATACTAATTTTTGGCAAACAAGTGATCAACATCGTAATGAAATAATGCGTCAAAATGGTATTCTTTATCAAAGTGGAGCTTTGTGGAGCTCAATGACTTTGGCAGAAAATATTGCACTACCTTTAACTGAAAACACGGATTTAAGTATGTCCGAAATAAAAGAGCTAGTATCATTAAAACTTGCATTGGTTGGCTTAGCAGGCTTTGAAGAGTATTACCCTGCAGAAATTAGTGGTGGTATGCAAAAGCGGGCAGGCCTAGCAAGAGCCATTGCACTCGACCCAAAAATTCTTTTTTTTGATGAGCCTTCCGCAGGGCTTGATCCTATTAGTGCCAAGTTATTAGACGATTTAATTTTAGAATTACGTGATAGCCTTGGTGCAACCGTAATTATTGTCACCCATGAACTTGCGAGTATTTTTGCTATCGGAAATAACTCTATTTTTCTTGATACTGACTCAAAAACAATGATTGCCAATGGTAATCCCAACACTTTACTTAAAGAGTGTAGCAATCCGCAAGTTCAACAATTTCTGACCCGTGGTAAAACACAATCGCTATGAATAACAAAACCAACCCTTTGCTCATTGGTAGTTTTATCATTGGCGCACTGTTTATACTAGTTTGTAGTATTTTAATTTTTAGCAGTGATTCATGGTTTAGTAAAAACCATAAGTTTATCGTTGTTTTTACCGAATCAATTAATGGTCTAAATGTTGGCGCGCCGATTAAACTATACGGTGTACAGATAGGGCATGTAACTGAAATTAGTGTTGTAAGAAATATTAAGCTCAATAAAACCTTAATCCCTGTCGTATTTGAAGTTGAGCAGAAAAAAATTACTCGTTATATTGACCCAGAAAAACAAGAATTAAGTCATGAAGAAGTTGATAAGCTAATTAAATCAGGCTTACGCATGCAACTACAGCTTGCCAGCCTAGTTACTGGGCAGCTCTTTATTGATGCTCTTTTTGCACCTGATACCGAAATAATTCTACATGGGCATAATACTCATTTTAAAGAAATCCCCGCCATTCCCTCTAATAGTGCTGAAATTCAAAAAGCCCTGACTAATGTACTAGATGGAACTAAAACAATTGATATAGCTGAATTTTTCATCAATCTACAAAAAACACTCGCTAATATTGAACAGATAACTGGCTCCCAACAAACCAAAGGCACCCTAACTGCGCTTAATAGCAGTATGCTAGATTTGCAGCATATCTTAGGGTCATTAAAACAAGATATTGGCCCTCTTAGTCAAAACCTGAATAAAACTATCAACCATGCCGATAAGCTTTTAGTCACCCTGGATGATAATATTAACCCTCTACTTAAAGATAGCCAACAAATTGTTGCTACCGGGAAAAAGACACTACAAACTATTGATTCAACTCTAGAAGATGTTAAGTCATTAGTTAATAATAACTCGCCCTTAAACCAAAAATTACAATCAACATTAAAGCAAATAACACGGGCAGCTCGATCAGCTAAAGATATGATAAATTTTCTAAATCGTCACCCAGAAGCATTACTTTTTGGGAAAGAAACTGAAACAGAGGAGGAATAATCATGTCACTAAAAAAAATACATATATTTTTAAGCTTATCTATTTTTCTGCTTGCCTGTAGCTCCAACCCTAAAACAAGTTTTTATCAGTTAAAAGAAATTGATGGTATCGAGGCCGGCGATAAAGAGAATCATTCTAAGAGCCATACTCTTGTCATTAGCTCATTAAAATTTCCTGAATACCTTGACCAGCCTCAAATAATCATTAGAACAAGCGATATTAAATTTCAATTAAGTGAAAACCACCATTGGGCAGAGCCATTAGAAAATGAATTTATTGGTGTGTTTATGGGTAATATAAATAACCGAATTTACCCTAACCAGATAATAAAATTTGAACAGCTAGAAGGAAATAAACCTATCATTTATTTATCTATAGAGGTATTACGATTTGATGTTAACGCCGAACAACAAGCTGTTTTATCAGTAAAATGGATGAATTGGAAAGATAAAAATCATCGCCCTATCAAATGGTTAACTAAGAACTTTAAGGTTGCCGTAAAAGATAACAGCTACGAATCAAAAGTAGTTGCGCAAAGTAAAACTATTGCCTTGTTTAGTGATTATATGGTGAAATTGTTAATAACTGATAGTCAATAGTCACTATTCAACATCCACGGCGAAACCGTGCAATATTAAATACACCTACAAATCAATAGCATAATTAAATTGCTGGACAAAACCCTCTTTTCCAGATATACTCCATCCTGAAATTTTGTGTCTAGAGAAACTTTAAATTGAATCTTCAGGAAATAACAGTACACCCTATTCAGCCA
>JALSLS010000252.1 GCA_026988195.1 Methylomonas sp. | reverse complement strand
TACGGCTAATATAGCAAGAAAGTTTTCAAAACACGTTATTGAGCGTAGGGATGAAACTCAATGTGGAAAAGGCTATGCTCTGGATTTTGGTCTTCAGTTTTTGGCAGATAATGAGCCACCCGAAGTTGTTATTATTATTGATGCAGATTGTCAAATATCTGAAACGTGTATTGATGTCTTGGCAAAACAAGCTGAAAGCGAAAACAGACCTGTACAGGCATTGTACCTTATGCAATCTCCCGAAAAAAAATCCATTGCACAGGCAATTGCCGAATTTGCTTGGAAAGTTAAAAACCAGGTCAGACCATTGGGGATGATGCGATTAGGTCTGCCTTGTCAGCTTATGGGGAGTGGTATGGCCTTTCCGTGGGAGCTTTTGCAACGAGTTAATCTGGCTAATGGCAATATGGTTGAGGATATGAAGTTAGGTGTCGATCTAGCTCTACTAGGATTTTCTCCATCGTTTTGTCCCAATGCGTTAGTTACAAGTGAATTTCCAAGCTCTACTCGTGTTACCAATGAACAAAGAAAGCGTTGGGAACATGGGCATCTTACGACAATATTTACTGAGCTACCAAGGCTTTTTGCAACAGTATTTAAACAGAAAAATTACAAATTATTGAGCATGGCACTAGATCTATCTGTTCCACCTTTAAGTTTATTGGGGCTGTGTTTAGTGATTACATTTAGTCTGTCTGTTGTACTCATGATTGTAACGAATAATGCAACATCTATAGAAATAACTTCAGTTTTAATGAGTATTTTTATGACAACAGTTTTGATTGCCTGGTTTAAGTTTGGGCGAGAAATTATGACATTTAAAGATTTATGTGGTATTCCATTTTATATATTACGTAAAATCCCTCTCTATTTTTCATTCCTGCTAAATAGACAACAGGAGTGGGTGAAAACAGAAAGAGATTAATGATCAGTTTTACAGCGTTATACTATAATCTTTTAAGGGTATCTCGAAACGATTTAATACATTATTTAGTTTTAATAAACGCAGTATAGGAATAGGTACGTTTTGAATATGCAGTTGACATTGTTGCTCATTTAATTGGCGCTGGAAGAGCAACAATGTACCAAGAAAAGCAGCATCAATATAACTAACACCAGAGCAATCTAATGTTACTTTAGATGGCCCTGCTTGAAGTATATCAAGGAAACTTTGCTTAACAATATCTAGTGTAGTACATTTTATCGCCCCCGTTAAATTGATCGTATAAATGCCTGACAAGTCAGTATGATGGATATTTACAGGAACTTTGAAGCCCTCTGATCGTTTTAGCCAGCGGTCATAAATAGCCAAAGGAAAAGCTTTAAAAGTAAGTAACTTTAAAAAAGCTAAGCCATCAAAAAAATATCGTTTCCATAGTCCTGGTTCCTGTTTAATTCGCCATAGCCACTCTAAGCTAAGTTTTTGCCAAAAAACAGGTGCGCGAACCACATTACCGGCGACAAAATTAACCACAGCACCTAAATGACTGATAACGGCCGCATTTAGTTGGGTTCGATTTTTTTGAATCCAAGCTTGCCCCTTTGCGGCACCTAATGCTACAAGTAAAAAATCTGGGTGAGTTTTGTTTATTTTATCAATAATCGCTGGTGTACTCATTTCGTCAACTGAGACAAAGCCAGGGTCATAAAAGCCACAGCAAGTCATTGAAGGGCTGGACTCATTTAATTTCTGACTAGCTTGCTCAGCAATGCCTTCTTGTCCCCCAAAAAAGAACACAGATGCCTTGGTATCTGCTGGTTTCTGGTTGGATAATTGATCAAATAAATCAGACCCCGCTACTCTTTCTGTTAAAGGCACACCTAATAGCTTGGCAACCCAAATAATAGGTATGCCATCAGCAATAATTAAATCGCTATCAACAACCGATTGAAAAAAGGATAAATCAGATTGAGCGGTTATTAGAAAATTAAGATTGGGTGTTGTTAAAAAACAGCGTTGATTACTCTTGATGCTGGAGTTGATATGTGATCGGCTCTCTAATAAATTAACGGTATCAAAAGGTAGGCCTAAAATGCAAACTAAATCCCTGGTTAAAATTGAAGTATTTCCTTTGTTATTCATTAAATAAAAAGCCATTCCAGTTGTAAAAATAAAGGGGTAAAAAAAGAGTTTTAAAGTAAAAAACACTCTTTTTTATTTACAATAAAGCAATAATTATACCTAACATAAAGCCTGCATCATTTGAATTTTTAAAAAAATAGCTTATATGACAAGTAAACAAGTTATTTATTCTAGCTTTCAGGTTGTGTAAAGGTCATTTCTTATTGAAAGCATGATTATTTTCAGTGGCATAAAACCTGCTTGAGCGCAAAGGGGTACTGTCTTTTAAGAGGTGAAAGTATAGCCTTGGTAGGTACTCTAAGTTAATGCCATTAAATTAAATGAT
>JALSLS010000251.1 GCA_026988195.1 Methylomonas sp. | reverse complement strand
AATTCACGCCAGGCTACTTTTTTATCTTTAGCTGGGCTGCCAAACACTTGGGTTCCAGGTTTTACATCTCCAGCAACTCCTGTTCTGGCCATCACAACCGCTTGTTGACCGATGGTAACGTGGTCTGCAATTCCGGAGCTTCCTGCTAACACCGCGCCATCTTCAATGGTACAAGAGCCTGAGATACCTGATTGACCACAGATAATGACATTTCTGCCAAGGGTATTGTTGTGTCCAAGTTGTACTAGGTTGTCAATCTTGCTACCTGCTCCAATCGTTGTTGAGCCTAACGCTCCTCTATCGATACAAGTATTGGCACCAATCTCAACATGGTCGGCAATTACTACATTGCCTACATGAGGCACTTTAATATGTTGGTTATCACGATATTTGTAGCCAAACCCATCGGCAGCAATAATGGCTCCGGAATGGATAATCACATTGTTACCAATTTGAGTGTTGTCATAAATAACAACATTCGGGTAGATTTTACAGTTTGTACCGATAGAAACATTGCGACCAATATTAACACTCGCCAATATTTCAGTTTCATTACCAATACTGGACTGGGCATCAATGGTAGAAAAGGCACCTACATTTATGTTTTGGCCGAGTGATACTGAATCGGCAATAGCAGCATGTTTAGAAATGGAGCGGTTTAATTTTGGTGTTGGGTGTAATAAATTAACTGCCTTTAGAAAACTTATTTCAGGGTCATCGCAGAGTAATAGAATAAGGTTTTTGGGCGCATCTTCACTGGGTAGATTTGCCGATATAAAACAAGCAGAAGCTTGGGTATCTTTTAAGTGTTTAACATATTTAGCACTACTTAATACGGTGATTTGATTTTCAGTTGCCGTCATGATGTCAGCGGCTGATTTAATAATTAAAGAATGCTTGTCTCCTTGTATTTTTGCATCACAAAGCTGTGCAATATCTTGAAGAGTCTGTGTCATGTTATTTCCAAATTCCTAAAATGTTGGTGAAGTCATCAGTCCAAGGTTTCATATCGAAATACAAAGGTAGTTTTTGCCAGTTACCTAAGCGACTTTTATGTAACGGTGTGAGTGTTTCTGCTTTTTTAGCGATAACCACCCAATCTGTTGCAATCACTAAGGGTTTATCTGATTGAGGCTTAAACTCTTGAATTAATGCTGATAGTTTTAAATATTTAACATGGTCAGAAATAACCTTTTTTAAGGCTAAATGACGGTTAGTAATATGAAATGCCAGTAAACCATTAGGTTTAAGCTTTGCAAAATATAGTTGCATCGCTTCTCTGGTTAACAAATGTGTTGGGACAGAGTCAGAGCTAAAAGCATCCATAATCAATAAATCAAATTTTTGATCAGGTTCAGCTTTTAATGATAGACGTGCATCGCCTACTTTAAAAGTTGAATTTTTGCCGCAACGTTCTAAATAAGTAAAATATTTAGGGTTTTTGGCAATATTGATGACTAATGGGTCAATTTCATATTGTGTCCAGTGCTGCTGTGGCTTTGCATAACAAGCTAATGCACCAGCCCCTAAACCGACAGTGCCTATTTCCCAGTTTGCATTTTGATCATCATAAACATTAAACAGCTGTCCCATTGGCCCTTGGCGACTGTAATAAGTAAGCGGGACAGTTTGTAGATGAGGTGCTAAGCGTTGAGCGCCATGCTTTGTGGTGCCATGAAATAATTCGTGATACTTTTCAGGTCGATTGTTTTCATCTAATAACACGCTTTCTCTGACTGAGAATACGCCGAAGAAACTACGTTCTTGAAAGATAGTGTTTGAAATAAGCGATTGTATCGCTAGCGTAAAAAATAGAATAACACCGCAGAGTAGGGCTAAGCTGATGGGGCGAGAACGAAAAGAGTAGCTTAATCCTGCTAGTAAAATAAGGGCGTTAGTGGCACTGTAAATAAGTGTTTGTGATAAATGCTCATTTAAAAAATAGACAGTAAGTCCAATCATTAATAATGCTAAAGGAAACGCGGCTTGTAAGCTTATTTTTTGCGAATGAAGCCCTGGGCGTAAAAGCAAGGCTGCAATAATCATTATTGGGTATTCATAAACAGCATTAAAGATAAACGGGGCAACAAAGGTATTAAACATGCCGCCTAACATGCCCGCGAATGACATGATCAGATAAAAGCTGGTTAAGTGGTGAGTGTGAGGGCGGTTTTTAGCCAGTTCACCATGACATACCATTACAGCGAGAAAAAAGGCGACCAGATGTAAAATGAGGTTTAGCCAATAAGGTAATGCGGCTGGGTCAACAAAGGCATAGGCAATAAATGGCAATAAAACCATAGGTTGCAGCTTAACCATAGCAGGGTGTATTTTATCGGCCCATTTGGAAAACACCAGAATAAAGGTCAATAAATACAGTGTTAGTGGAATAATCCACAATAACGGGGCTGAAGCAATATCAGTGCTAATAAAGTTAGT
>JALSLS010000250.1 GCA_026988195.1 Methylomonas sp. | reverse complement strand
TAGTTAATGACGAAATTTTGAACATGTTATATTTGCGTCGCAGACACATAGACATAATGACTCCCCCAAGGCGCTAGCCTCCAATATCGTGGGTTAGCGGAGCCAGTGCCATAATTAGTGTTTTAAACAACTAAAGCTTGGAGGCTAGCATGAACAAAGATAACATACTTTTCATTGGATTAGATACACACAAAGTATCAACAGAAGTTGCCTATATCGAGGATCAGAGAGGTGCATTACCGATTCACCACGGTAAAATACCTTCGACCAAAACAGCAATTAAAAAACTGGTGCGATACTTCGAATCAAAGTATCCAAAAGCAACCTTGCACTTTACCTATGAGGCAGGACCATGTGGCTACTGGATGTACCGCTTTATCACTAGCCTCGGTCATTGCTGCTACGTCATCGCACCTTCTTTAATTCCTAAAAAACCTGGGGATAAAGTTAAGACCGATAAGCGCGATGCCATGCGTTTGGCAAAGCTCTTAAAAACAGAAGAACTCACACCCATCTACGTACCAGAGCCTGAAGATGAATCTATCCGCGATCTTTCCCGCGCAAGAGAAACAGCCATGAAAGATTTAAACGATGCCCGCTTTCAACTTAAAGCCATGCTACTTCGCAACAACATCAATTATGAAGGCAAGGCAAACTGGTCAAAGAAACACCTGCGTTGGCTCAGCGAATTAGTCTTACCTCATCCCGCGCAACAGATAGTTTTGCAAGAATATCTGCAAACGGTTGAAGAGCGAATCAAGCGCTTAGCCCGGCTCGTCAATGAGCTACAACATCAAGTACAAAATTGGCGTTATTACCCTGTCGTTAAAGCCTTACAAGCGATGCGCGGTGTCAGGCTTCTTGTAGCAGCAGGTGTGATAGCTGAGCTGGGAGATCTGACGCGTTTTGATCACCCGCGCAAACTAATGGGTTACCTTGGCCTCGTACCAGGAGAACACTCCAGTGGTGATAGACGACACTTAGGCCCCATCACCAAATGCGGCAATATCAGAGCACGGCGCTTGCTTATTGAAGGCGCTCACTCCTATCGCTATGCCGCCAACATATCGGAAGAATTACAAAAACGACAAGAGTCGTTACCCAAAGAAATTATCGACATCGCCTGGAAAGCACAACTCAGACTGTGTCGACGATACCAACAACTCATGCACAAAGGAAAACACTACAATCTTGTCGTAACCGCGATAGCGCGAGAAATGATCGCGTACATCTGGGCGATCGCAAGAGAAGTGGTGCTAAGCCAAGTAAACCCAAAACTTAGAATATCCCGAGTACCCGCATGAGACACCTCTTTGAGCTAATGCATTGGATCAAGCAGCGGATGTGGCACAACCCCCGACGGCGTTATGATGGCAAGGCAAAAGATTAGCCTTGATCCACGAGCATAGACTGAAGACAGGTGCCACGGCGGAATAAGTAAGGTCAGCTCTGCTCATTGAAAAATGAGTAACCTACGGATACCAGCATGAAAACCGACGAAAGTACTCGCTTCATTTGATGCATTAGCTCAATTTTATTAACGAAAAAGAAGACACACTAAGGTTCTAAAAAAAGAGCAGGAAAACACTGTGCTTTGATTGACAGGGGGAGTCATACCAACGCCTCATTCAGCTGACCACTGGAGAACAGGCATATGGTTGTTTAAAACTACCAAACCATGACATAGTCATATTGCTCCGAAGAAGACCTGCTTAAGTGGGTCAGATGTAATGACTTGTTGGGTGTTTATTATATTCGTCAAATTTTTTCCGATATAAACTGCTTATAGTAAAATTGAATTCCAAAGTTTTTTCTTAAATACTCGAGGTATGTTTCTGCTTCTTCGGTCACTTCTAATTCAGATACGATAATTAGTTTATTTACTACAAAGTCTAACTCTTGCCAATATGCATATTCTAACAACTGTGGAATTGCTTCACGAATACATGCCTTAACAGAACTAGCAGTCTTAATTTCATAGAATACACAATAATCATCAGTTTTTACAACTACATCAACATATGTTCGTTGACCTGTATCAATTTCACTACCAACATTTCCATCACCGTATTCATCGACTAATTGTTCAAATAGTTCATTTTGAATTTCATTGTGCTTTAAATTTACTTTGCCGCTATTAGCTTTTTGTGTCCTTTCAGTTGCTCCTGTTTTTCTCTTATTATGACCTGAACTAAATTTAAACGAGCCAACTACTAGTACATCCTCTGCTTCTAGCTTAGCTGGCTGTATCAAGTTCCCTGCAAACCAGCTCGTAAAATACTCAACATCAACAGAAAAAACATCCTGAAAATTTAATGACACCATTTCATCAATAAGCGAATTATTTCCGTCCCACCTAGCTTTAGTAAGTTTTAATTGCAGAAGCTCGCCAACTAAACCACTAAAATCATTAAGCTTAAAAAGCGATTCTAAGTTATAGCTTACTTGTGTTTGATTATGAGAGGTTGCAAATCCAAGTTCGTCCAAGATATGAGCAAAATTAGTATATGCCTTTCCTTCAAGTTGATTTCCACGAGTGATAGTTCCAGTAAACTGTTCTCGATTAGAACTATTTTGCATGGCACTTATTAAACTATGGTGACTAAATATGATCCCAATTAATACAAGACCATTAATTGCATCATTACCTTTTGGCTTAACTCTATCCCAAATATCAGGAACAATATTATCTGCATCAGCCGATAAGTTCTTCTTGGCTTGAGCCGACTCAATGTTTATTCCAGGAACACTGCCATCTAAATGATTTAGAACATCATTTGCATCAAACTGCCTAAGCAGCTGAGAAATTTTATGTGCGCCATGCTTTGTTAACGACACAGTAAGTTTA
The DNA here is from genome assembly GCA_026988195.1 of Methylomonas sp. Lineage (GTDB taxonomy): Bacteria > Pseudomonadota > Gammaproteobacteria > Methylococcales > Methylomonadaceae > QPIN01. The sequence goes on along the minus strand of JALSLS010000250.1, from coordinate 13,496 downwards.
GATAAATCTGTCACAATGAGAATGCTCCAATGAAAAAATCATCAGCATCGTAACAGATAGGCTAGCAATTACACAATTCTAGATCATGTAGTTGATTTAAATTATATTAACTAATAAGTATTAAACATTCTTTCACATCTCTATCTCTATCATTTTGTCTCCCCATCGTCATATGCTTATGATCAATCGATACGAAGTCTACGTTTTTATTGATAAATATCTCTTCGGATAAAGACAATATTTCTTCTAAACTAATCATACCTGTATTGCTATAACTTAAAACAAGATTAGAATCGGTCTCAAAGACACCTGTTAATAAATTAGTAAAAGCATTTTTAACTTGGGTTTTTATTGAAAATGGTGATTGGTGTCTATTTTCTCTATATCTCCCTTTTACCATACTTCCTGACTTTACTTGAATCTCTGGATAATCATATAAAACTAATGTTTCCAGTGCATGATAAAATCTACTGTAGTGAACAAAGCAGTAAGGTGGATCAGCATATACTGTACCTCCCTCGAAACTATTTAAACAATCTTGGTAATCTAAACTGGTAATTTTATGTGAATAAATAGGCTTATTCTGAGGAAGTTGATGTAAGGCAATGTCATATTTCTTTGTAAAGTAAGATGTTAAATCTCTTTTTCTATAAATTGATATATCTTTCATTGAAGAAATTGTTTTTGCGTCTCTATACTGAGCATAGTGTCCAGTTCCTTGACTGGTGTATGCCATTGCATACATTAGAGACGATAGAATTAACCAATAACTTGGAGAGTCACGATAATTTTCTGCAACTTCTCTAAGAGCATCTATCCATAAACACTGTTCCGCCGTCCACCAAGTTCCAGAATAATATTTAGCAAATAAATACCAGTCTCCTTCAAAGTCTAAATTTATTATATTCTGTTGACTCACTTCAACTGCCTTAAAATCATCTAATGACATATTTTTATCATAAGATATTAATTCTGGCAGGAGACGTTTATTTCTTTGTACTATTGCTGTTGCTTGTTTAATTATCTTCTTTGAATCAGGAACCTTTCCATCATTCCATGTTTTTAAATATGCCCCAGCAACAACACTAGAGTATTTTTGAATGTCATTAGAATGAATAGGTGCTTGATGACCTATTGCACCAGAAAGTGAGGCACTACCAGCAAATAAATCACAGATCATCCCTCCTTTATAAACTTCGTTTATTCCTGAAACAACGAAATTCATAATTTTAGATTTTGAACCCATATATTTGATATAATGCTGATAATTTTTTTCAATCAAATAATCGTTTTCAACATATGCTTGCTGGCTTAAACTCACTTAATTCTCCACTTGAATTATATTTAATAGTACCAATTTATCATTGTATCTCTTATTCTACGCTCAGTGCTAATAAGATACAAAATATCCCAATTTGGGATATTTTGTATCTTATTTCATGAAAGCTCTGATGTCAAAACAATCTATATTTTAATTATGAGCAATTCATTATCAAATTATTATGTAACCTTTAGAGAGGTTATAAAAAGCATCAGAAAAACAAAGGGTTTTACACAGATTCAACTGTCCGAAAAACTAGATAAGCCTCAAAGTTATGTGTCTAAGTATGAGAATGGGGATAGAAAACTAGATATTATTGAAGTTTATCTAATATGCAAGGCATGTAATATTTCTTTGTTTTCATTTTCAAAAATGCTGGAGAAAGCATTGGATTTAAAAGGTAACTAATCTAATCGCGCATTGCGCCACCTAACGCCTCATTCAGCTGATCCACTGGAAAACTGGCACGAAGCTCATTTAAAACAACAAAACTATACCACAAACCGTTGCTTCCGAAGAAGCCAGACTTAAGTGGGTCAGATGCAATGACTTGTTAGGCTTTTTTTGATTTGATTCGGCTAAAAACAAGCAATATTACAAAATAAAAAAGCATGTCGTAAAAAAATGGTTTAGAACGTATATTATCTTGAAATGATAAAACACCAACAACTGAAGTACCTAAATTGTCGTAAAGGTATTGAAAAGGAAAACCTCCAGTTATCACTTCAACCCGACAGGGAGAAGACTCACCACAATAACCCTCACCAGAAGTAACCACTGTATCTTTGCTAGGATAAAAGCTTGATGCTAAAGTAATTAAAAAACTAAGCAGAATCAGAAATACAACTGTACTTAAAAAAGTTGACTTTTTGATACCATATACAACCAGCGTGAGAATAGTAAAAAAAGTAAAATTTATTAGTAATGGCTTAAAGTAAATATTATCTTTTAGCGTTATATCTCCAACCCCTTTTGTTGTTAAATCGTCATATAAAAAAGGCAGAGGAAAACCTGCTGTTTTAACTAAAAGCCTAGCCTCACAAGGGCTTTGTTTTTTTGTTTTTATTGCTCCTATAACTGCTCTAACCTGACTCTTGTAATCTAACTCACTGCACCCTGCAAGTTTGAATGATTTTCTATCATGTTGAGTACCATAAAAGGCGGAAGTTAAAGCTGTTAATAAAATAGAAATAATGAGTAATTTAATTATAGTATTACGTTTCATACATAAAAACTCATTTTGATGATTGGTAGCCTAACGCCGCATTCACTTGCCAACAGCTTAGGGAGGCTTTTGTGCAGTGATGAGCAGAGCGAATGCACAAAAGCCTCCCTGAGTTGTTGGTCAAAGTGTAATGCCTTGTTAGATTTTATTAAGTTGAAAAGTCCATTTGATACTCTTCTTCATCAGTTTTATAAAAATCAACAGTAGTCCTACCATACCTAAGAAGGTCTTCTTTTGTAACAAATTCTCCATTTGCTATTCCTAGTCTATTTCTAAAGTACTCTCCCATTAGACTATTATTTGATGGTGTATGTAATGCTTTCCCATTCTGCTGGGCGCGAGTAAACAGGAGTATTTTCTTATCGTCAGTTTTTACTGTGAAATGTTGACCAATTTCAGGGAAAAAGTCTGAGCGCCAAACATCTGCCTGCAAAGGTATATAGGCTTGATTTTTCTCCCGACCTTCTCTTTGCCCCCAATTTAATCCACTTGATTGATGAATTTCCCCATTTGTTTGTAATAAAGAAACTGTTAATTTATCTAAGCCAACTGGTGCTTCATAATTAGAATTTTCCTCTTCAATAATATCTCTATTAGAAAGAGCTACATTTTGGCTGTTATAAAATGCAATTTGTTCTTCAACTTCTTGATGAGTGCAATAAATTGACTGACTTACAAGTGATTGATAATACTCATAAGCACTTTTAGGATTACATTTACTTGCAATTTCTTTTTGAGACTTTATAACAAATGCTTGCTGAGAATAATTAGCAGACCCAATATATGCATCTACAGGACTTCCATCTTTAAACCATGAATAGACCTTTGAATGTACTGGGGGATATTCAGTTATATAAGAGCAACTAAAATTATGGGTGAAATCATTTTCCATCAAACTTTTAAAAGTTTGATGGTTTGTTAATGACAGACCATCACGACTGGTCATACCAACGAGTAAGTTAATTTTAACATCAACTCGTTCTTTTTTTAGTTGCTCCATATGATATGAAGCCATAACAGCAGAAGCGTAACCTGATATGATGAACAATTCATCAGCTCCATCTTTAGCAGGATTTAAAAGGACTTCTGAAAATAAATCATCCGAAAGCAAGGCATCGCTCATGTTGATACTCCAATTTTATATTGTTATCTATTGATTCATATTCAATATCAGCAAATGTTTTCAAAAGAGAATCAAAAATTATTTTTACACCTTGGGATGGCACAGCCATTCCAATTTGTTTTCTTACACTTTCTTTAGAACCAAGAAAAACAAAGTCATCAGGGAATGTTTGTAATCTAGCCCTTTCTCTATTTGTTAAAGCTCTATTTTCTGACCAGTGATAAACGTGAGTACCACCACCTCCGCTACCTGTAACTGTATACGATGGTTTTTCAGGGTGTAGCCTTTTATAAATTTGACTTATTTTTGCGCCTTTGACATTTAACTCTAAATCTTTAGGGAGATTAGCATTAAAAGCATTTTCCCCAGCCTTTATATGTTTTAAGCGTTCGATTACTTGTGATGCATGTCTTGTGTGTTCATTATTTGGAGCATCTACAAGAATAGGAGGATTCTCGATAGCTGTCCGTGATGTATTATCAATATCTTTGTAAGGTAAAGGTGACGGTACTTTAAATACTTTTTTTATGTCATTACGAATACCAATTATTATTATTCTATGGCGTGCTTGCGGCACACCATACTCTTCAAATTTGTAAAGATGTGGAGTTATTGTATAACCAGAATCTTCTAGTTCTTTTAGTATTGTTTTAAAAGCATTTCCTTCATTTGAGTTTCTTAAACCACCAACATTTTCTGCTAAAAACCACATCGGTTTAAATTTCTTTAAAGCTTTGACACCATAACTATATAAAGGACCAAATGTTCCATTTATACCTTTTTGCTCACCTACCATACTAAAGTCATTACAAGGGAAGCCGAAGGCTAACCCATCAATATCGGATATATTTTGAAGTTTTTTAAAGTCTAATTTCCTTATATCTTTGCAAACCACACTATCACTTTTTCCATTACAAATATTGTGTGCATAAGTATCACAAGTATCTTTATCGTAGTCAGTTGCCCAAGCGTGTTCTATACTAAATTCTTCACCGTTATTATCTACTAATTTTGATACCGTGGCGGCATAGCCTATTCCCCCAGGGCCACTAAAAAGTTCTCCAAGTCTAAATTTCATGTCAAACCTCAATACAATAATTTAGCTAGAGATAGTACATGAACTTCTGATTAAAAGCAGTAACTGATTGTACGCTTTTTGTTTCTTTTTTAGGGTGCTCTTTATTTTATGCAGGTATCTCTTGATTTTCGGGATTTGAATTTACAAGAAGAGAGGGAATATATTTTAAACTACAATGTAGAATTTGCTGATGATTAATCTAACGCCTTGCTAAAGGGCTTGCCGATTTAAAACTACAAACCTCAAAACTAAATCATAACTCACCGAAGCTACAAAAGGCAAAATAGAAACCCTGAGTAGGCAAGTCCGTTTTTGAGCAATTTGTTATGTTTAATTACTTATCTCATTAAAAATGCACCGATTAACCCCAAAGCAACTAACCCACCAACACCTGAATCACTTTTAGTTTGTTGAGAAATTTCTTTAGGCTCATTAGGTAGTAGCTCACCTTCTAAAGCCTTTTTAACCTTAGTTGGAAGTACAAGCTCTGTAACTTCGATGCTATCAATATTATCGATAGCTTTATTTAGTTTAGCCCCGATATCGCTCGTAATTTTTTTCACATCGTCCAAATCATCTTTAGAAAAAGTCCTATTATGTGCAACCTTATTTCTAAGCTTATAGAGTTTCTCCCAACGTGTTTCAAAGTACTCTGATTCACACTCGAATAAAGGTGAAAAATATCGTGTCCAGTTTGACTGGGGTATATATAGCTCTAACCTTGTTTTATCAAATGTTTCAGTATGGAGCTCTTTAAGAAAGTTAGAATTTGCTTCTTCAATTGCAAATTCTTTAAAAAATAATTCATTAAGATGAATAAAATCTAAGTCATATAAAGGATTATGCCCATTATTAGATTGTTTTTTATCTGGCCCAGTTCCCTTTGGAATTTTATCAATCCATGAAATACCAAACTTTAATAGAGTAAATTTGGTAAAAAGTTGCCTCATTAAATTTTCTATATGATTTATTATAGGATATGCTTTTTCAGCATAATAAGATGATATTTCATCTAATACAGGGGTTAAAGTACCACCTTGATTAGAAATAAATACTCGTATTTCTCTTAATAACAAAGAAAGATTCTCTACGTCTTTTTCGTTTTCTTTTCCCTCTATTATTAAGTCATAAAGTACAAATTTTTTTTGAGGCTCTTCTTCAATTGTTTTTTCTAAGAGTTTAAATGTATAAGAGCTCTTTTTATACGCTATTTCATTTTCAATAATATTCACATTGTCAAGAAGAGCTATCAGGGATAAAAATTTATTTACACCAGTAAATTGAAGTTTTTTAGCCTCGTAAAGAATTAAGTAATTTACCTTCATAAGGTTCCCATTGATTGTCATTAATATAAACAATATAAGATATTATTCATATAATTACTATGAAGTTCCGAGGAGTGGTTTAGCGCAAAGGGAAGTACTATTCTTTTGCGTCGCAGACACATAACGCCTCGTTAAATTGATCCACTGGAACACTGGCACAATGCTAGTTAAAACGATGAAACTAAAGCACAAGATATTGAGCGAGAAGAAGCCCTGCTTAAGTGGGTCAATTTGCACGATTTGTTAGGTTTTTATCTTTTTAATTTTGGAGCTTTAAATGAGTTTACTTTACGAATCACACCTAAAACATTTTTAAAATCATCAACTGCATATTGAATATCATGAGTTGAAAGCTCGGTAAATTCTTCGACAAATTGGTCTGAATTATTATGGTACTGATCATAAACATTTGTATTTGGTTCTTGACCTTCTACAGCTTCTCGAAGTTTTTTAAACCTTTTTTCAAGTTCTTCGATATGTCGTTTGAGTTCTATTTTTCTAACTATTGGCATGGAGTAAATTTTCCTTATGACTACAAAATTTAAAAAACGTTTAATTTCAGACTTTAGAGAAAGAACTGAAAAAATGCTAACAATCCTAAGCAAGTATGATGATTCTGAATTAACAGAAGACTTTGATGCTCGCTTGCTTTGTGCAGATATTTTAAACACCACTAAGCATTTATATAAGGCATTTGATGGCAATAAATAACCATTAACCTAACGCCTTGCTAAAGGGCAGGCGTTTGAAACTATAAAATGTCAAAATAGCACAAACTCACCGAAGCTACAAAACGCAAAAAGAAACCCTGAGCAAGCCTGTCCGTTTTTGAGCAATTTGTTAGATTTTTATATAGTATCAGAGATTGACTGTATTCTATTTGCTGTAAACCTTAACTCCCTAATAAAAGTATAAAATGATGTCTGATTTTCATATAACCTATCTACAACATAACCTCCAATCTTAGGAGTTACTCCAGATTTCCACAAAGCTATAGGTAAAGCACCAAGGGCAGCTCCTATGACTGGGATGACAAAAAAACCGACACCACCTAAAGCTAGAGAAAATACAGACATTTCTGAAAAAGCCCATTTATTCATACCTTTAGTATAAACTACTCTTTGGTCAAAATATTGTGACATAAACTCTTGCCTAAATAACTCTTGGATTTTATTAAGTTTCTTTTTTGAGATATTTCCTATATTTAGATTAATTTTCTGAAGCTCTTGTGAAAAAATTAAATAGCTAGACTTGAATGATTGAAATGATGAACTTTCTCTAATATTCCTAATTTCAGAAATGGATAAATTATCAATAAATCTGCTTGTAATTCCAAAGCTATTGAGTATCCCCATGATTACCTGTGGATCATAGCCTAATAAAATTCCATTAGTTGACTCAAATAATGGCTTACCAAGAATAGAATAACGATGAGCATCTAAAATTGATATAACCCCATCATATGTTATTGCACCTTGATGGTAGTAACATTTATTTGTTGTATAGTAGTATTGGCGTAACTCATGTTTAGAAATTTTATTTTTTGAATAAGCTGAATAATGTAAGTTATTTATTTCTTCCCTTGACGCTACAACGCCATTTACAGAAGTTTTATTTTTGATAGAGTTAATAATAAATTCTTTGTAATAGCTACTTTTGTAGCTCATTTCAATATCAGAGATAATTTGTTCTTTAAAACCTCCGCTTTGTTTAGTCACATCTCTTTTTGATAAGGGCATTTCTGAAAATAAATAATCTAAGTCTAAGATATTATTTTTAGTCAGGTTAATGTCATCTTTAGTACCATATTCAAGCTTATACTTTAAAAAGTCACTAGAACTCGCCATAGAAGAATGCACTGCTGACTTAATAAAACCTGCTTGATATAAATCAGCTAGTTCTTTTAAGTTTTTCCTGCTTTTATTTGCACCTACCCAGTATAAGTAAAATGATGGCGGGACTATGATCTTATCTGAGACAAGACAAAGGGCCTTTAAATATTTAATTTGTAATAAGCTTGTCTCAGAGATCAGCTTTTCTCCATCTCCCAAAGGTAAACTGTAATTATCTAAACCAGCATAATAGATGTTAAGTTCACTTTGATTTTCAGACATTACTTCCTTTTTAATCTAACGCCTTGCTAAAGGGCAGGCGTTTTGGAACTATTAAACCCCAAAAATAACACAAACTCCCCGAAGCTACAAAACGTAAAAAGAAGCCCTGAGTAAGCCTGTCCGTTTTTGAGCAATTTGTTATGTATTTTTATAAAGATTTAGTTATTACTGCTTACAGCGAGTTTAATACCTAATGCAACAAATATTGTCCCTACTATACGGTCTAGCCATATACTGTATTGTTGGTTTTCTCTGAACTTACGAGATATTTTTGAAGCAAATAATACAAACAAAGTTTCCACAATAATTGCAACTATAATGATGATAAAGCCAAGTAACAATAGCTGGTATGAATTTGAACCGTGACCTTCTCTTAAAAACTGAGGAAGGAAAGCCATAAAGAAGATAGCTACCTTTGGGTTAAAAATATCAATTAAAACACCTTGTTTAAAGGCCTCCCATGCTGATTCCGACTTAATAGAATTAGGAGTATTTATTTCAAACTTAACCCCTGATGAGTTAAATGCTTGATAAGCAAGATAGAGCAGATAAGTAACACCAATAATTTTAACAATTGTAAAAGCAATAGCTGAAGTAACAAGAATAGCAGAAAGTCCAATGGCAGCGATAACCACATGAAACATAGCACCACTACAAACTCCAAGAGAAGCTGCAATGCCAACCTTTTTCCCACCTGAGATTGTTTTACTGAATATAAATAATAAGTCTGGACCTGGCGCAATATTAAGAGCAAAAGCAGTCGATAAGAATACAATCCAAAAATCTAAATCCGACATATTTCACCTGTTTAAATTAAGAAAATTGATTATTATAAACTACCCCCTCCTGTTTTTCGCACTTTTGTACGTGGCGAGGATTATATTGTGATGCTTGTAGTTTATGCTTTTGCGTCGCAGACACATAACGCCGCATTAAAGGGCTTGCCGATTTAACTTAACCAAACTTAAATCTAGCACGTATTTAAACGAAACTACAACTTTAAAATAAGAAGCCAAACTTAGGTAAGTCCTTATTTTAAATGCCTTGTTAGGTTTTTATATATAGCCTGGCAAGTTAATCAACTCAATAGTTCTTTGTTTTTCATCTTCCGTCATTTCCCTTAAAACTTTCTGACTCATAGCCATAATAAAATGTTTATGTTTTTTATATGCCTCATCTGAATACATTTCAGGGTTCTCCCTCATTTGATTCATAGATGTTAAAACCCACCGTAGAAACATTGCTGGTATTACTAAATCAGTAATATCTTCCCATGCTGTTGTTGCACTTTGCCGATGATATTTTTCTTCAAGTTTTGTATCACATGTACCTTTACATGCCCAGTAAATATCAATTATTTTTTCAGAGTCATCATTGCTTATAACATGACAAACTACAGCACCATAAGTTTCATTATTTAATGATTCTATTAACTCTTTACCACAATGCTCGCACTCTAACGGAATTAACTCCGAAGTGATTAAATGCACTGGTTTAACTTTTTTATAACTATTTGGAAGGTATCGCATTAGTAACTTAGAAAAGCCAATTCTAATCAGATAATTCTCAATAAGCCTATTATCAAACATTCGAAAGTCTTTTATTTTTTGTTTGTCTTTCAATGCTGTTAATCTGTTATTCAAACCTGATGATGGTATTGTTGAATAAAACCCTATAAAGCCATCAGCTCCAAAAGAATCAAGTCTTTCTTGTAAATTGATTTCATCCTTTTCAGAAACAGATTTATTACTTTTTGCGTTATGCTTGCAACTTACTAACCATTTAAATCTGTATTTATTTAAATTCCCCTGTAGTTGTTCTGTAACCAATATATCCTTTCCTCCATCTGCTCCCCTATCAGGTGTACTTTCAACAAAGAAGCCTACCTCTTGAAGAAAGTCACGAGCAAATAATTCCCATAGCTCTCCATCAGGATCTATTTCGGTAAAATCAATTAGTTTACTACTCATGGTTTTCTTTCTCGTAATTTAGATTCTTTAGTGTTTATAGACTTTTTAGAGTACACCCCCCACCTTTTTGCCACTTTTGTACGAGGAGAAAGTTATTCTCATGCTTGCACTTTAATGCTTTTGCCTCGCAGAGACCTAACGCCCCCATAAATTGATCGCCGGCGAACTGGCACGAAGGCAGTTAATAAAACCAAATTATAGCACAACGATAAAGCCAATAAACAAGCCCTGTGTAGGCGGTCAATTTAATGGGCTTGTTATCTTCCTTTAATTTTTAAAATTTCGTTGATAGAAAGAAAATGCTAATTCTTGGATCTTTTATAACGATGATGCAACGCCACAACGCTTTACGAAGTAACATTAACTTTGATTAACGACATTGCCACACGAGCCTTAGCGAGTCTTCAGACATTGAGTTAAGCTATCTTAAGACTTCTACCTTATTAGACCATGAATCCACTTTATTATGAAGGGAGCAGTAATAATAGGTCCTAGTAATATAAACAGCCGAAAATACCAATCATCACGCCTGAATTGGATTTTTAATTCATTGATACCTTCAAAAAAATTACCCGTAGTTATAAATAAAATTAACAAGCTTAAAGTAAATATAAAAGTTACTGGAATCAGAAAAGCCCACGGTCTAAAAGTTCGCATGGTAATATTTTTATTATATAGATATAAAAATATTAACGGATAATAGCCAAAGAGTATTTTTGCCAATAAAGTAGCAAAGCCCATTGCTAGGGTTCTTCCAAAGTAATAGGTTACTCCATAGTATTTAGAGTGATTATACTCACTCATTACCTGTAAACTACCAGTTAACAGCATTTCTATTACCATTAAATAAGCAATTATAATGGCAGCATCTTTAAGTTTTAACGAATTCAATAAAATACCTTAGATCAAGACCGTAATGACAACTAAAAATGAAGGTGAATATTTATGTTTTTGCGTCGCAGACAGATAACGCCCCAACAAAGCGATCCACCGGAACACTTGCACAAAACTTATAGAATGAACAAAACTATAGCATAGTTTGCTGATTCAGAAGGTGCCAGACTTAGGTGGGTCGCCTTTAGTTGGCTTGTTATCTTATATTATTTGACCAAGCTTACAATGAAATAAATGCTAAGAACTGGGTGCGTTTTAAAACTATGAGATACTTCCAGAATACTATTTCCTTTCACGAGCCTTAGCGAGTCTGCCTATGCTCAAATTTACTATGTCGATTCACGAGTATCAACGAGTCTATTAAACTACCAGCCAACCCCGCTTTTCATGCCTGAATTTTCTACACTGTTTCACGAGCTTCAGCGAGTCTGGATTGCGTTGACCCAAGCTGTTTTAGTTGTCTTTTTGATTAGCGTAAAACTAATGCTCAAACAGACTTTTCATGTATTTTACACGCAACCACTTTCTTTTAAAATACGTTTAGTTGATGCTGGATTATTCTTTAAAGCGGTAAGAGGTCGAATAGGTCGCTTTACAAAATTACCCGAGCAATTTGGACAAACATTATTTAATACTGACTCTGCGCAATTACTACAAAACGTACATTCAAATGTACAAATAACAGCTTCTGTCGATTCAGGGGGAAGGTCTTTATCACAACATTCGCAATTAGGTCTTAATTCTAACATTTTTGAACCCTTTTCTAGAAAAACATTAATACCTTGCCGACTAACAAAGGTATATTACAAGATAGTACAACACAGGATGGTACTTACGCTCTAGTTTAGCTCTAGCCATGAGTTAAAATATAGCTACTAGATATGCGCTTTTGCGTCGCAGACAGATAACGCTTTGTTAATAGGACAAGCGAACTTGTCATAATCTTATTATCAAGAATTCACCCTGCTTGTTCCTATTGAACAACTTGTTAGAGCTTTTACAGTACATCCTGTCAACTAGCCTAGCGAGCTTGCGAGTGGCTGGTTGTTAAGTATTGGCTTTTGCGGAGTATCGTTCTTTCTACAGTTTACCCCTACTTATATACACTCTTATTGGTGAATGGGTGAGCTTTTCCCCACCCATTCCTTGCCAAACCCGCTTTTGTTTATCTATTTATGGGCTATATCCTTAATACTTGCTTAATTTTTAACCAATTTACCTGCTCCCCTTTTTTTAATCTCCCTGATTCGTCCATTTTTGCGCTCTAAGCGTTGTTTTTGTGTTGCAAGCGGTCATGGGTTGTTTTTTGCAAGTTCGTGGCACTGAGCGAATGATAAGCGCACGAATGAGCAAGCGACGTTAGGAGCGCGAGAATGAGAAAGCGCAGAGAGGTGCGAAGCACCTCGCCTTGTCATATTTGGAACAAGATAACTTGTAAACTTCATAAACCCCCTAGATTACGCTATACCGTCATTTGTTAGGTTTTGGATGCAACCCATTACAAGGCAGTTATCTCTTTATTATGGCTTTATTTGGCATCTTGCCTTCTGCTTTTTAAAACTCTAACGCCTTGCTAAAGGGCAGGCGATTTGAAACTATTGAACGCCAAAAATAGCACAAACTCGCCGAAGCTACAAAACGTAAAAAGAAGCCCTGAGTAAGCCTGTCCGTTTTTTGAGCAATTTGTTATCTTTTATTTTTGATGTCGTATATGCTATCATTAAAGCTATGAGTAATAATATAGCAGTCGTCGACACAAGTATTTTAATCAGTGCCTTAATAGGCTCTGAAGGTCCAAGTAGAGAAATACTTAAACAATGTTTAAAGGGGAAACTGAAGCCGTTAATTAGTAATGCTTTATTCTCTGAATATGAAGATGTTTCAAACAGAGATCGCATTATTAATCTTTGCCCATTAAGTAATGAGGAAAGAAGAAAGTTATTAAATGCCTTTTATAGTATTTGCGACTGGACTTCCATTCACTACCTATGGAGACCAAACATAAAAGACGAAGGGGATAATTTTTTGATTGAATTAGCGGTAGCTGGAAATGCTGATTACTTAATAACCAATAACATAGGTGACTTTAGAAATACTCAGCTAAGCTTTCCAAAGATACAAATAGTAACACCCGAACAATTTTTAAGAGGATAGACCTATGGCAACTTTAACAATTAGAATACCTACTGATAAGCATAGCCGTTTAAAGCAATTAGCAAAATATAGACATATTAGCGTAAATAAATTAATTGATGAGCTCTCAACTCAAGCAATAGCAGAGTTTGACAGTGAAATGCGTTTTCGTGCTCTTGCTGCTAGTGGTGATGTAAAGGAAGGACTAGCTATTTTAGATAAACTTGATAAGCATTTTAGTTAACTCTTTTGAGCTAGCTGATGCTTGCTAAATGGGCTTTTGCGTCGCAGACAGATAACGCCCGCTTAATTT
>JALSLS010000249.1 GCA_026988195.1 Methylomonas sp. | reverse complement strand
TACTTGATTGCCTCCTTGCGCTGGGCAGGGCAATATAAGCCTCCACTACAACGAGCAATCGCTTCACCTTCAATACGCTCAATTTCAGCCTCACAGGCAGGGCAGTGTGTTGGGAAAACAATATCATTGGCGGATTCAGGATTCTTTGATAGTGAGCGAGTTATTTGAGGGATAACATCAGCAGCACGACGGACAACGACGGTATCACCTATTTGTATACCTAGGCGTTGAATTTCATCATTATTATGCAGGCTTGCTCGACTAATATTTACCCCCCCTACAAACACAGGTTCTAAAATGGCGACAGGGGTAATAGCCCCCGTTCTGCCTACTTGAAATTCAACATTCAGCAAGGTGGTTTGTTGTTCTTGAGCGGGAAATTTATGGGCGATAGCCCAACGAGGAGCTCGGGAAATAAAACCTAATTGCAACTGTAACTCTATATCATCAACTTTATATACAGTACCGTCAATTTCATAGGGGAGACTATCTCTAGCGGCTAGAATAGATTGGTAGTAGTCTAAACAGCCTGTAAGGCCAACTTTAAGCTCTACCTCTTCGGTTAGAGGTAGCCCCCATTTTTTAAGCTGTTGTAATCGTTGAAAATGGCTATTTGCTATAGACCCTCCTTTCAATATCCCTATCCCATAACTATAAAAAGCAAGGGGACGTTTAGCAGTAACAGTCGAATCCAGCTGCCTTAAACTACCTGCAGCTGCATTCCTAGGATTAACAAAGCCTTTTTCATTTTTAGCGGCTGCTTTTTTATTGTAAGCATTAAATGCAGCCATTGGCATCACCACTTCACCTCTTATTTCTATTTCTTGAGGGATGTTTTGACCTATTAATTGGTGGGGAATATTTTGAATGGTTTTAACATTATGGGTAACATCTTCACCTATACTCCCATCACCTCGAGTAGCTGCTCTTACTAGGAGTGAGTCCTGATAAATAAGGCTGATTGCTAAGCCATCCAATTTGGGTTCTGCACAAAAAACAATATCATCACTCGTCACTAGTCGTGTATTTAAACGAGCAATAAAGTCAGATAGATCATCAGCATTAAACACATTATCTAAAGACAGCATAGGAACTTCATGCTTAACTTTAGTAAAACTATCCAGCACTGCCCCCCCCACTTTTTGCGTTGGGGAATCTAAACTAAAAAACTCAGGATTTTCGGATTCAAGTGTTTTTAATTGGATAAGGAGTTTGTCATACTCAGCATCAGTAATGACAGGCATATCATGCATGTAATAATGTGTATTATGATGGTTTATTTGTTCACGCAAGGAGTTAATTTTAGCTTCAACAGGGTTTGACATTATTATTTATAGGTATGAAGTATAGAGTGGCTACGTTGAGGTTTTGATAAATTTTATCATGGCAAAAATTTTATTTATTTTTTAGTTAAAAAACATTTGTAAGTTTGATTTTTACTGCTAGAATTTAACGCGTTCTGAAACATTACCGAGACCTATTACTTTGGAAGAAGACATCACGACAGAATTACGTGTTTTGCAAAGTCATTTGGACGGAATGCTAGACCGAGTTCAACATAATAGTTTAACTTTAAAACGGTTTCAGGCTTTTGAAATGAAGTTGCTTAACTTAAATTCATTGGCTGAAATGATTGATCAACTACTAGGTAATGCAAAAGCTTTTTTTGATCTGGATGTTATTAGCTTTTGCCTTATTGATGAAAATTCTGAGATAGCCGGTTACCTTAGTGATGATGGTTATGATTATTTGGCTAATGATAATCTGATATTACTTAATGATAATGAATTACTTAAAAGTACCTTTGGCCTCTCTGCTACCCCTTTTTTAGGTAGCTATAAACAAGCAAACTGTGCTGGTTTTTTTCCAAAAGTTACTCGAAAGCCTGTTTCTGTTGCTATTATTCCTTTAAGACGCCGTGGAAAATATTTAGGATCTTTAAATTTAGCAAGTTATACGGCTAATCGTTTTATTAACGATATGGCAACTGATTTCATTGAGCATATGGTTTCTGTCGTCAGTATTTGTCTTGAGAATAATCTTAATTTTGAAATGATGCGTAGAACCAGTCTTATTGACACCTTAACCGGAGTGAATAATAGGCGGTTTTTAGAGCAAAGAATTGGGGAAGAAGTTGACCGAAGTCAGCGAAATGATCAACCTCTTAGTTGTTTGTTTTTAGATATTGATCATTTTAAACTCGTAAATGATACTTATGGGCACCAGGCGGGCGATTATGTTTTAGCTTTAGTTGCTGGCATGATAAAAAAACAATTAAGAAGTAATGATGTTTTGGCTCGTTATGGGGGGGAAGAATTTGTCGCTTTATTGTCAAATATCCCCGAATTAATGGCTGAAGATATTTCAGAAAGGATTCGTAAAAGCATTAAAGATCTGCTGTTTACTTTTAATACAAGTAATATCCATGTCACCATTTCAATTGGCTTAGCGACTTACCACCC
>JALSLS010000248.1 GCA_026988195.1 Methylomonas sp. | reverse complement strand
GTACGGCTTTAGGCGTTCTAATCCCTGCAACAACATCTTCACCTTGTGCATTAATTAAATATTCACCATACATTTCGTTAACCCCTGTGCCAGGGTTGCGAGTGAAGCCAACGCCAGTTGCACAGTCATTACCCATGTTGCCAAAAACCATAGTGACAATGTTAACGGCTGTGCCATTAGCCATCTCAGGGGTGATGTTATATTCACGTCGATAAGCAATAGCGCGTTTTCCAGTCCATGATTGAAAAACAGCTTTAATAGAAATTTCTAATTGCTCGTATACATCTTCGGGAAAAGGGCGGCCAGTCTCCTCAAGAACAACCTCTAAAAATAGGTTGCTTATTTGCTCAAGATGCTCTGCTTTTAAAGCGGAGTCAGCTTTAATGCCATTTTGTTGTTTTACGGTATCAAAATGAACGTCAAATTTTGCATCGTCAATATTAAGCGCAACTTTACCAAATAATTGAATAAAACGCCTATAAGCATCATAGGCAAACCTGAGATTGTTGGTTTGGGATATAAGTCCAACGAGTGTTTCTTTGTTAAGACCAAGATTTAATATAGTGTCCATCATTCCGGGCATTGAAATGGCAGAACCAGAACGCACAGAAACCAGAAGTGGGTTGTTGCTACCACCAAATGATTTTCCCGTTAAGTGTTCGATTTGTTTAATTTGTTGTTGAATCTCAGTTAGTAGGTTTTTTGATAAAGTATTACTTTGTAGAAAGCTTAGACAGGTGCTTGTGGTGATAACAAAGCCAGGGGGTACGTTAAGTCCAATTTGGGTCATTTCACAAAGATTAGCTCCTTTGCCACCAAGTAGTGCTTTATTTTTGCCGTCACCGTCAAGGAAGGAATAGCAATGTACGGAAGTCATGATATTTACCTATAAAGTATAAAAGAAATAAAGTTTTTAAAGGGGGAAGAATCACGGAGTTAGCTTTAATTATAGATTAAATTAAGTGAATTAAGTTGTTTTTAATGGGGTTATTATAATTGCTGAAATGGATGGATTCATTGATTGAGAAAAAACCCAATTTGTGGTGTAATAGAAAAGTTTTAACGTCTTAAAGTGCCTCCTATATTTATAGGTAGGGTTGTTTATCGCAACTTGTCTGGAGAACAGGCTTATTCACTATGCAATTTATTATTAAAAAAGGTTTAGACCTACCCATAACGGGAGGTCCTGAACAGATTATTGAAAAGGGTAACAAGGTTAAATCTGTTGCTGTTTTGGGGAAGGATTACGTAGGCCTGAAACCTAAAATGATGGTCGCTGAAGGCGATACCGTTAAATTAGGACAAGTGCTGTTTACTGATAAACAAAACCCAGGGGTTAACTTTACTTCGCCAGGTGCTGGTGTAGTAAAAGAAATTAACCGTGGCGCTAAGCGTGTTTTGCAATCAGTCGTAATTGAACTAAAAGGCACAGCTCAAGAATCTTTTACTAAATACGCTAAAAAAGATTTAGCCACACTAACTGCTGACCAAATTAAAGAAAATATTTTGGCATCAGGGTTGTGGACATCTTTTTTAACTCGTCCTTATGGAAAAATTCCAGCAGTTGATGCAACCGCTAGCTCAATTTTTGTAACAGCAATGGATACACGCCCTTTAGCGGCAGACCCTGTTGTTGTTATTAAAGAAAGAGAAGCTGATTTTTCAGCTGGTTTGGCTATTGTTGCAAAATTAACGGAAGGTAAAACTTACCTTTGTAAAGCAACAGGCAGTGAAGTTGTCTCGGTTGATTCTGTACAAACTGAAGAGTTTTCTGGGCCTCATCCAGCTGGTCTAGCAAGTACTCATATTCATTTTCTTGATCCTGTTAATGCAGAAAAACAAGTTTGGAATATAGATTACCAAGCTGTTATTGCTATTGGTGCATTATTTTCTACTGGCAAACTTAATGTAAATAGAGTTGTTTCTTTAGCGGGTCCAGCGGTTACTAAGCCAAGATTATTAGAAACACGCGTGGGTGCTAACACCAATGATTTAGTTGCTGGTGAATTAGGTGATGCAGAAAATAGAGTCATTTCTGGTTCCGTTTTATTTGGTCATGAAGCGGCTGAGGCATTTGCCTATTTGGGATGTTATAGCCATCAAGTTTCTGTCCTTGAAGAAGGTAGACAGCGTGAGCTGTTTGGCTGGATAGTCGCAGGGAAAGATAAATATTCAGCAATGAATGTTTATACATCAAGCAAAGACCGTAAAGATAATCGCCTATTTCCGTTAACAACAGATAAAAATGGTAGTAATAGAGCTATTGTTCCTGTTGGTGTCTATGAATCAGTGATGCCGATGGATATTTTACCAACGCCTTTGTTAAAAGCAATGGTTGTAGGTGATACCGATCAGACACAACTGTTAGGTGGGCTGGAATTGGTTGAGGAAGATGTTTCCTTATTTACTTTCGTTGATCCAGGTAAGCATGATTTTGCTCCTGTATTAAGAGCGAATCTAACTAAAATTGAGAAGGAAGGGTAATGTCGGC
>JALSLS010000247.1 GCA_026988195.1 Methylomonas sp. | reverse complement strand
AGGTTGGGGGCAAAAAGAGGTGATAAAGGCGATGAATTTATCTAGCCCAAAAAGAGTTAGATTAAACCAGTCTATCCCTGTCATTATTTATTATTCAACCGTATCCATTGTACAAGGCGCTGTAGCTTTTTATAACGACATCTATAATTATGATGGTAAACTTGCAAAAGTCTTAATACAACAGAATCAAGTCCCTGCAACACCTTCATTCTCAGAAAAAATATAAGGTCAATTAAGGTAAGAAAAATAAATAGGAAGCGCATCAATTGCAAGCGATGCGCTTCCTATCGTCAGCACATCCTACATCAACTTGCTTAAGCCTTTACCAGCTCCGGACATTACCAGTATCTAAATGTACAAAGTCTGAGTGCCGATAATACCCAACACCACCCCGCGCCAAGCTAATAGCTGCTTTTTGGACTTTTCTAGAATCAACCCCAACAACTCGAATATCAATGGCCTTGCCTTGCATATGAAAACTTTTTTTAGCGACGCCAGAGCTGGTTTTACTTAACATCTTATTGGTTGCAGGAGAACGATAACCCGATATGACTTGAAACGTTTTATTCCCGCCCAAAGAAGCCTGTAGATCATCCAATAAATTAAATAATTCAGGGTCCATTGCATGCATATCACCCGAGCGGTGATCCCTAAGCAAATAACTTAAATCATGCACGGCATCAGATACATAGTGTCCATGATCAAAATAAGTTAATGAGAGCTTTTCTTCTGTGTGCAAGTTATGAAATGCCAGTTTTCGAGATGGGTAAAAGCTACCTTTAGCTGCCTGAGCAATACCTGGATTCCCTATTATTGTTGTAGCTGCAACACAAGCAGCTCCCTTTAAAAAAAGTCTTCGGGAAGATAATATTTCAGTACTAGAGCTCATTTCTTTTTTCATCATTTTTACTAAATCAATAAAATACTTACTATAATTTTATGAGAAGTATAGCAGAAGTATTTGATTTTTATAATGTCTACGTTGTCAATTTTAGATATTTTTGATACAAAGTATCTTGGTCTTCTACATGTTTGGCATCTTTATCTATACAATCTACAGGACAAACCTCAATACATTGCGGTACGTCATGATGACCTACGCACTCTGTACAGAGATCAGGGTTGATCTCGTAAATATCTTCCCCTTGGGTAATCGCACCATTAGGGCACTCAGGTTCACAGACATCACAATTAATACATTCTTCATCAATGATTAAAGACATTTTACTTCCTCACTTAAACTTTTTAATTAACCTTTCTTCCACACATTTAGGCACAAAGCTAGAGACATCGCCATCAAGCTTTGCTATTTCTCTAATCATGCTGGAAGAAATAAATTCATATTGCTCGGCAGGTGTCAGAAACATCGTCTCCAACTCAGGAGATAATCGACGGTTCATACCTGCCATTTGAAATTCATATTCAAAATCGGATACGGCTCGTAAGCCTCTTAAAACGACATCGGCCTGATACTCCTTAGCACAATCAACAAGCAAATTACTAAACCCAATAATCCTGACATTTGATAAATGAGCCGTCACTTGCTCGACCATTTCCACCCTTTCTTGCAAAGAAAATAACGGTGTTTTTCCTGGGTTCTGTGCAATAGCAACAATAACCTCACTAAATAGTTTAGAAGCTCGTATAACTAAATCCAAGTGACCATCAGTAACAGGATCAAATGTTCCAGGGTAGATTGCTTTTATATGCATGTGCTTCACTACAAAAAACGGGATATTTTATCATAAACAATACTTAGGTGAACTAATACTGGAACACCTTGTATTCCCTTACCTAGCGTAAGGAAACGATTTTGGTGGGGTTTTTGCGGGTTGCCTTAGGAATGTACATGAAATAATATTCCACAGTTGTAACATAGGATTTTTGCTTCGGGTGGAATGATCTCATGAGGCGCATAGCAAGCTACGTAACGAATGAAATCATTCCATCTGGAGCAAAAAGACAAGTTAGAAACCGGGAAGATATTTCATGTACGCTCCTTAGTTGCTTTCAAACAAATAATACCCCACCTCTCCCGCTTGCTTATGCTTCAAACATTGCCAATTTTCAGGAAGCTCATCTAAAACCAACTGGCTTTCAACTTCTACATATATTTTAGCCTGCGTAGCCAACCAGCCTTTATCTTCAAGCCACTGGCACGTTTGTGGAGCCATTCCTTTTGCAAAGGGAGGATCTAGAAAAACCACATCAAATGGAGTCGCATCACCGGCTAAAAAAGCAAACACATCACTTTGTACAATTTTAATTTGCGAAGCCGATAACTTTTGTTTATTTTCATTGATTAAACGACAAGCTTTAGCGTTATTTTCAACCATAACAACACTTTTTGCTCTTCTGGACGCCGCTTCAAACCCTAAGGCTCCACTGCCTGCATATAAATCTAAACACTGACTCGCAATAATATCTGTTTGCAACCAGTTAAAAACAGTTTCCCGCACTCTCGCTGGCGTAGGCCTTAATCCAGGCGTATCTTCAAAAACAAGCTGTCG
>JALSLS010000246.1 GCA_026988195.1 Methylomonas sp. | reverse complement strand
ATAGCTTGTGGGAGGGGAAAGAGGCTTTCTCGGTTGGGGAAATGAAAGCAACACTCTATTGTGCCGCCGTTGATATTGGGCTGGATTATTTAGAAGAACCTTTGTCAGAGATTTTAAGAAAAAGTTATATTATTTATTTAGTTGAACAAGGCGTTCGCTTAACAGAACTGGCTAAAATTATTGGAGAAAGATCCCCCATTGAATTGGCTGCTTACGCAGTTTTTTCACCTGTTGGTGGTGGTTGTGGTATAAGTCAGGTTCAAGTTATCTATCCTTTATGTAGATAATGATATAAAACTTTTGTAACTGTTCACCTTCCCCCTTTGAAAAAGGGGGATTGAGGGGGATTTGTCTAATAAAATCTCCCCTAACCCCTCTTTTCCAAAGAGGGGGACTGAACGGTTACAAACTTTTAGATAACGGGAATCGATATTTATTCAGAACAAGCTCCTCGGTACTTAAAATAGTTGAGAACTAAGGTAATTTACAATAAAAAAACATCCAGCATCACAGCCATTAAGTTAAGGAACGTGTATGGAATAACTTCCCGAAATTATAACGTAGGATTTTTGTTTCAGGTGGAATGAGATCATTCCATCTGGAGCAAAAAGACAAGTTAGAAATCGGGAAGTTGTTTCATGCACGTTCCTAAGCTTCAAAAGTAGGATGGGCAAAGGAGGTACGACGTGCCCATCAATGACATCGAATTGATGGGCACACTATCGCTTTGCCCATCCTACATATTCTTAACTTAATGGCAGAGCATGGGAATTATTTTGATAGTTTATTTATTGCGAGTTGTCTAACACCATCACCTTGTTCTCAAAAAGGTTAAGTTCATATCAGCTCTGCTAGAATTTATAGCGATACTCAAAAGGGGAATGTTATGAGTTGGAGAAAAGTAGGGCTAGATGAAACATATACAGATGAGCAGGTTGAGTTGCGTTTGAAAGAAGAGTTGACTCATTGGTATTTGGAAAAAGGCTGGATACGCCGTAAATATAAAACCAGTGGTTGGAAATCAACATTGATGGTTGTTAATACTGTTGGGCACCTTGCAGAATCAGCCTTTCACCACCCAGACTTAACGGTATCTTATGCCTTTGTGATTGTTAAGCTAATGAATCATGAGGCTAAAGGTATTACCAATAAAGATTTTGAATTAGCTCATAAAATTGAAGAGGTTGTGATGTGGCAGCCAGGGTTAGAAAACGGAGCCTTGGAAGGAACACCTAATGACCCTCGATTTAAATATATAAAGTATGACTAGGTATGGCTAATGAAATCATTAAAGTTATCTTGGGTTAATAGATTTATCAAGTGGCTAACAAGATCAAATTTTGAGCAGGTTAATCAGCAAAGTTTTACTCGCCTTTATACCATTTTTCAAAATGTAGAAAAAAAAGATGACTCTAAGTATCAATTTGTTGAAGAGCAATTACAAAAACTACAAAATAATGCAGATTGGAATACGGTTAAGTTAGTTGAATTGTTGCTTATTCCATTATTAGATGAATATGATCTAGAAATGGAACTGCATTACCAACTGCATAAAGCTGAAGCTTTATTTGGTGAAAGTGAGTATAAATTTTTTAAAGGTGAATTTGAGATTATATCAGGTGAGCCTAATACTTCTAAATTAGCTAAAAGAGCATTGCTAAGTCAATTGACTGAAAGTTTACATATGTATTATGAAGACAGGCAGTTGCGTAGTGTCTTTGCTAATAGTGCGCGCTTAAAAATCGGGGTTTTCTTTAGTATCGCCATCTTTTTTAGTGTTTTTCTTCTTGCTATCAGTATTATTCACCCCAATGGTATTTATCAATATTTTAGTCTTCAAGGCTATAATTTTTATTGGGTTGCTTCAGTTGATGCCGTTAATGAGGAAATAGTTGATAAAACACAACATGCGGATAAGATACATTTACATTATGCTATTACGGCTTTAATGGCGGGGGGAATGGGGTCTTGTTTTAGTATGTTGATTTCTCTAAAAAGTAGAATAGAAACAGTAACATTACAAGAACTGGCGAACATTCATAGTTTACACTTTATCGTGACACGAATTATTACGGGTGTGGGGGCAGCATTAATTTGTTACTATTTTTTTAGGGCTGATTTACTCAGTGGCTCGCTCTTTCCTGACTTTAGGAGTGAAAAGGAAATTACTTTAAGTTCTAGAAGCTTTTTTACCCTGATAATATGGTGTTTTATTGCAGGGTTTTCAGAAAAACTAGTCCCCAGTATTTTATCTAAAACAGAAGCGCAGTTAGATAAAAAATAGGCAGGTAGATTTTAATCAGAGTCATTCCCATCAATATTATTAAGTTAATTTTTTGTAGCCTTGATGTAACAAAGTGGAATCAAGGTTTGTTACTGGGGCGCAGGCTTTAGCCAGTGCCCCAGTAACAGGAAAATCGCCTTGTATCCCAGTTTTTAGTCACTTTATGACTAAATATTCTCACCTAACATTTCTTTAGCATGAGCAAGCGTTTGTTCAGTCATGTTTACG